>NZ_BAABCQ010000074.1:15882-35966 GCF_039539045.1 Streptomyces marokkonensis | reverse complement strand
CGTTTTACCTTGTTCCGCCCTGTCGGCCACCGTGTGTCGGGCTGCACCCGTGACGTCAGGCGCGCTCGTCGTCCTGGAGCGCCTGGGCCGGAGTCGGGACATGGCGACGTTCGTCGAACGGGATGACGGGCGGTTGCGTGTCTTCCCCCAGGAAGACGCGCCGCACGACGCGTTCGGCCGCGTGCCCGTCGTCGAACTCGCAGAAACGCCGACGGAAGATGTCCCGGCGTTCAGTCGCCGCCGGGCCGTCATAGTCCCCCGAGGTGAGCAGCCGGAGCAGTTCCTCCTGTGTGGTTGCCACCGCGCCCGGCGGCTCTTGGAGCAGGTCGAAGTAGGTGCCGCGCACCACGGAGTAGGTTTCCCAGTCCGGGGCGTAACTGATGATCGGGCGGTCCAGCACGGCGTAGTCGAACATCGCAGACGAGTAGTCCGTGATCAGGGCGTCAGCGGCGAGGTACAGCTCCTCCACCCGGGGGTGCCCGGTGACGTCGACGACTCGGCCGGTGCGGCGCAGCTCGGCGACGTGCGGCGAGTTGCCGTAGAAGTAGTGGCCGCGCACCAGCAGGGTCGCGTCCGGTCCGAGTTCCCGCGCGAACCGGGCGAGGTCCAGAGGCGGAGTGAAGCCGGGCTGGTACTCGCGGTGGGTCGGCATGTAGAGGAACGCCTTACCGCCGTCGGCCAGGCCGAGAGCCGCACGTGCCCGGCGGACGTCCTCGGACCGGGCTGTGGCGAGGACGTCGTTGCGCGGGTAGCCGGCCTCCAGAGTGGTGTAGAAGCAGGGGTAGGCCCGTTCCCACACCATGCTGGAGTGCCGGTTGGAGGTGATGCTGTAGTCCCAGCGGTCACAGCGCTTGAGGAACTTGCCGAAACTCATGTTGGTGGAGGCCGGGTACTTCCGCTGATCCAGACCCATGGTCTTCAGCGGGGTGCCGTGGTGGGTCTGCACATGGATCTGGCCATCACGCTTCACCACGGAGTCCGCGAAGTTCACGTTGTTGACCAGGTACTTGGCGCGGGCCACGGCCGCCCAGTACTCGCGTGAGCCCACGCGCACGTAGTCCACGCCGGCGGGCACCTGGTCCACGGAGTCCGGTCGGACGGCCCACACGCGACGGATGTGCGGGGCGAGGCGGGCCAGTTCGGCGTCGATGGCCGCGGGGTTGCAGGAGACACTGCGGTGCCAGTAGGCGGAGAACACGGCCAGGTTCTCGTCCAGTGGCCCGCGCAGCTGGGAGCGGTAGAAGAGGCCCATTGCGCGGCGCTTGGACCGGTTCACGGCCGTGCGGGCCCGCTTCCTGACGTCCTCGCGCAGTTTCGCCACGCGCGTCGCGCTCATCATCGCGGTGTACGCTCCGCGCTCCAGCAGCGCGTACTTGCGGCCGTGATTGCCGTCCGGCCGGACGAACCCCTCGGGCAGCCGAGCGCGGTGGTCGGCTGCGGCGCGGCGGAAGAACTCCGCCCGCGCGTTGGGCGGCAGGCGGTCCGGGCGCTCCAGTATGGTCAGGTAGTGGTCGACCATCTTGCGGAATAGCGGGCCGCGCCACTCGGCCAGCTCCTCGTGCGCGTCGAGGTACTCGAAGACGCGGCGGTACTGGTCGAAGACGTCGAAGTGCTTGCGGCTGACCGTCTTGAGGATGTTGCCGCCCTCGCGGCGCTGCCGGTAGAGGACGCAGACCCGGTCCAGGGTGGCGATCCGCTCGGCGGTGATCAACGAACAGAACGTCCAGGGTGCGTCCTCGTAGTATCCCGGGGGGAAGACGAGTTCGGCACGGGTGATGAAGTCGCGCCGGTAGGCCTTGTTCCAGACTATCTGCAGCAGGTCGAGCAACTCCGGATGCCGAGCGAGGGAGAAGACGTCCGACTCGTCGTACTGAAGAAGATCCGCCCGTTGGTTGCGCCTTGTTTTCCCGTCCCAGTAGGTACGGGCATAGTCATAGATCAATATGTCGGGACTTCCGGTGGCGTCGAGGCGGTCGGACATCGCCTTCAGTGCCCCGTCGGACAGCGTGTCGTCACTGTCCAGGAACAGTACGTAGTCGCCCTGTGCCTTCTCCAGTCCGACGTTCCGTGCGAGCCCCAGCCCCACATTCTCCATGAGGTGAATCACGTGAATGCGTGCGTCTCGTTCCGCGTATTCATCGAGGAGTGCGCCGCAGCCGTCCGGTGAGCAGTCGTCGACCGCGATGATCTCGAAGTCCGCGTAGTCCTGCCCCAGTACGGAGTCCAGGCACTCGGGCAGGTAGCCCTGCACCTTGTACACGGGGATGACGAGGGAAAATGTGGGCATCCTTTACAACCTGTTCCAAGGAAGCTGACCATGTGTCCGTGCGCACCGTAGCCGGACAGCCTGTGGCTTACCGCAGAGGGCGGTGCGCTCAACACTAACTTGAACCCTGATTGTCCGAATCGATATTCGAAGATTCACTGATTGGTTGAGGGCTGCACACAAGCTTCCGAAGATCCACACAAGTGCCGGCCGTGACGGTGGGCAAGGAGATGGCCGACTCCCGCCGGGGCCCGGGCAGAGGCAGGTCCGCGGCCAGCCGCCGCTCCATCCGCGCCCGGTGTTCCCCGGCCGCCGCGCACAGCGCCCTCACGGCGCCGGCGAAGCGCTCCTGGGACGGCGGGCCGGCCGGGCCCAGCAGACGCAGGGCCAGCGCCGCGCGTTCCCCGGCGAGTGTGTCCCGCTCCGGGTGCCGGACCGCGTCCAGCAGTTCGGGCACTCCGGCCGCGTCCGGCGCCAGCACCGTCGCCGCAGCCACCGTCGGGAACGACTTGCGGAACCCGTCCTCCGCGAGCCCGCTGGTGTTGGCCACCGCGTACGGCTTGCCGCTCGCCAGGAAGTCGCTGATCACGCTCGACACGTCGCTGATCAGCAGGTCGGCCCGGTTGAAGCAGGTGTAGAGGGGGGGCCGGGCGTCCGTGACGACCTGGTGCTCCCACTCGGGCAGCGAGGCCCAGTACGCCGACTCCCAGGCGGCCGTCGCCCGCGCCACCGCTCCGGCCCGCCCGGGCTCCGGCGCCGAGCCGCGCAGCATCCGCTCCATCTGGTCGGCGGCGGAGCGGAAGCCGACCGCGGTGAGCCGGTCCAGCTCTGCCGCCCGCCGGGCCGACTCACCGGCCGCCGACGGCTCCGGCCGGGGCCCGCTCCGCTCCCGGTTCGCCGCCCGCACCAGCTCCCGGATGCGCAGATCGGCGGCCCCGGCCCGCGGATCAACGGATCCCGTCAGCGGATGCGGCTTGTACAGCAGCCGTACGCCCGGGTCCGCGAGCAGCGCCCGTACGAGGTTCTCGCCGGCCTCGACCACCGACGTGTTCCCGGGGTTGCCGTCCCAGCCCTCCCAGGTCGGCGCGTACAGGACCGTCGTGAACGCCGCGGCGGCGGGCGGCCCCGCGTACGGTTGTACGGTCTCCAGCTGCGGGCGGCCGATCTCCACCACGTCCTTGTCCTCGACGCCGACCTCCGCCAGCGCGTACCGCTCGCGCGCCGCCGGACCGGCCACCCACACCTCGTCGTAGGCCTTCGCGTACGGGTTGCACGAGGACAGCTTGTCGCTCTCCCCGTGGTTGACGAAGGCGTGCTTGATCGTGGGGATGCGCAGGACCTGCGAGGTCTTCCCGGAGTTCGACGGGTGGAGCAGGACCCGGAGCGTGGAGTGCTCCAGAGACATCAGCGTGGAGACCTTCGGCAGGCACACGACGGGGATGTCGGTCGCCGCGATCCGCTGCACCATGAACCGCTCCCGCAGCACGATCAGCGGCCGTCCCTCCAGCCGGGCGAGGGGCTCCAGCCACATGTTGGCCTGGTACGCCGAGGACGCCCCGCCCGAGAAGTACAGACCGACGGTGGGCCGGTACTCCGCCAGCCACGCCTCGAACCAGTCGAGCACCTCCCGCTCACCCGCGGGCCGGCGCCCCGGCAGCAACCGGACCAGCAGGGCGACCAGGCCGGCCGACGCGGCCGTCAGGGACAGCGCGAGTCCCGCCGCGCCGTACACCGCCGCGTCGGTGGCCGCCGTGGCCACCAGCCCGGCCGTCGCCGGCAGCCCGAAGGCGGCCAGCCGGGGACCCGGGCGACGCAGCAGGACCGGGGGCGCCGGGGTCAGGCGTAGCGCCGAGGCGTCGATGTTGCGGGTCACCACGGGCGGCGTCCGGGTACGCCGGACCAGGACGGAGACCGCCTGGATCGCCCAGTGCAGTCCGTAGAAGGCGAGCAGGCCGGCGACGAGCGGGGCGTACACCGTCTCCCGGTGCTGCTCGCCGAGCCGCAGCAGGCCCACCACGAGCAGCAGGTCGCGCAGCACGTGCCGGACCGTGACGTCGGCGTGCGACTTGGCGAACAGCGACACCATGCCCCGCTGCCACCGGTACAGCATCCCCTCGGCGGCCAGCGAACCGGCGGTCGCGGCGAGCAGCAGCGGCACGTGCGGCAGCAGCGCGCCCACGGTCTGCGCGACGAAGGCGGCCGCCAGTACGCCGAGGACGAGCAGCTTCACGGCGGTCTGCCGGAGGGGGAGCCCGAGGCGGAGGAAGTGGCGTCGGGACGGACCGCGGCGAGGGAGGGCGGGACGAGGAAGGCGGCGGCGGGACGGACTGCGGCGGGGAAGACCGCGGCGGGGCGGGGATAGGGGCACTGCGGTCGCTCCAGGCTTGCTCGTCGCGCATCGGACATCCGGGTTAACGCCAGGCGACCTCCTGACGACACGCCCGTGTTGACCGTGGCCCCGACGCGGTGGCGGCTGTGGTCGTGACGCGAGGGCCGCGGCGGCCCACACGCGGGGGCCGCCGCGGCCCCTGTCCGCAGCCTGGACCGCGGCGCGGGGCGCGTCCGTCTTCGCGTAGATTGCCTGGCGAGCGCGGGGATCGGCGCGTGTCGACGGGAGAGGGCGGACGGCGGCGGTGGCTGGGCTGACAGCAGCAGTGGCAGGGGCGAGGCAGGCCGTGGGCGAGGCCCGCAGGATCGTCGTCAAGGTCGGTTCCTCCTCGCTGACCACCGCGGCGGGCGGCCTGGACGCCGACCGGGTCGACGCGCTCGTCGACGTGCTGGCCAAGGTGCGGGGGACGGACAAGGAGATCGTCCTCGTCTCCTCCGGCGCCATCGCCGCCGGTCTCGCCCCGCTGGGCCTGCGCCGCCGCCCGAGCGACCTGGCACGCCAGCAGGCCGCCGCCAGCGTCGGCCAGGGCCTGCTGGTCGCGCGCTACACCGCCTCCTTCGCCCGCTACGGCGTCCGTGTCGGCCAGGTGTTGCTGACCAGCGACGACATGAGCCGCCGCGCCCACCACCGCAACGCCTCGCGCACCCTCGACAAGCTGCTGGCGATGGGCGCCTTCCCGATCGTCAACGAGAACGACACCGTCGCCACCGACGAGATCCGCTTCGGCGACAACGACCGGCTCGCCGCCCTCGTCGCCCACCTGGTCCGCGCCGACCTGCTGGTGCTGCTCTCCGACGTGGACGGCGTGTACGACGGCGACCCGAGCCGGCCGGACACCTCGCGGATCGCCGAGGTGCGCGAGGCGGCCGACCTCGCGGACGTCGAGATCGGCAGCACGGGCAAGGCGGGCGTCGGCACCGGCGGCATGGTCACCAAGGTCGAGGCGGCCCGGATCGCCGCCGCCGCCGGCATCCCCGTGGTGCTGACCAGCGCGGTCCACGCGGCCGACGCCCTGGCCGGCGGTGACACCGGCACCTACTTCCACGCCACCGGCAGGCGCAGCGCCGACCGGCTGCTGTGGCTCCAGCACGCCTCCACCCCGCAGGGTGCGCTGGTCCTCGACGACGGGGCGGTACGCGCGGTCGTCGAGGGCCGCAAGTCGCTGCTGCCGGCCGGGATCGCCGGCGTCGAGGGCGAGTTCGCGGCGGGCGAGCCCGTGGAGCTGCGGGACGGTGCGGGGCGCGCGGTGGCCCGGGGCCTCGTCAACTTCGACGCCAGGGAGATCCCCCGGCTGCTCGGCCGCTCCACCCGGGAGCTGGCGCGCGAACTCGGACCGGCGTACGAACGCGAGGTCGTACACAGGGACGATCTGGTGATCCTGCACCCGTAATGGGTCGAAACGTCCACGAATCGGCGGTGGACGTTCCGCAAAAACCGCCCCGCGATCTTGCATGGCCTGCTCAACTCTCCTCAGGGACCAGCCCGGCCGACCACCGGGCCGAGCCGTGTGCGTGAAGGAGGCCGTCGTGAGCGGAGTGCGCCCTGGAACGGCGGCGTCCCGCGGTGGTACGAGCGCCCGCGGTGGTACGGGCGCCCGCGGTGTCACCGGTACCCGCGGCGTCACCGACACCCGCGGTGGTACGGGCGCCCGTGGCGGTACCGGTGCCCGTCCCGGTGGCGGAGCACGCACCGGAGGATCCCGCGCGGCCGGCGAGGAGCGCGCCCTGACCAGCGTCGCGGCCGGTGACCGGTTCCGGGGCGAGGAACCCGAACACACCCCGCGCCTGTGGCACGTCACCCTCAGCGTCTCCGGCGCCCGGGCCCCGCTCACCGAGGTCCGGCGCGCCCTGGAGCAGCTCGCGCACGACCATCCCTTCCTGCTGACCAGCCGGTACGCCGAGGACCACGCGGAGATCCGGTACTGGGAGGAGGCCCGCGACCTGCACGACGCCGCCGCCGTCGCCCTGCGCCTGTGGGGCGAGCACCGGCAGACCGCGGGACTGCCGCCCTGGGAGATCGTCGGCCTGGAGGTCATCGACCGGGCGACCTACCACCAGCGCATCGCGGCGGGATACGGGCCGGCACCGGCGACACCGGTCGGAGTCCACCCCTTTTAGTTCGGAGTTCAGTTCGGACTTCGCCCCTTTTGCTGCCGTCCCGGCCGTGTCTCGGGGTTTGGGACGACCGGGGGAGGGCCCCGCGCGGCAAACTACGCTTCCCCCATGACCACGCTCTCGCCGTACGACTCGATGTCCCCGGTCGCCCGGGCCGCCTACCGGGCCAAGTCCGCCGCGGCCGACCTCGCGCCGCTGCCGCGGGCCGCGAAGGACGACGCGCTGCTCGCCGTCGCGGACGCGCTGGAGGTCCGTACGAGCGAGATCGTCGAGGCCAACGCCCAGGACGTGGCCAAGGCCCGCGCCGCCGGGACGTCCGAGGCCATCGTCGACCGGCTGACCCTCACCCCGGAGCGGGTCCGCGCCATCGCCTCCGACGTGCGCGACGTCGTCGCCCTGC
Source organism: Streptomyces marokkonensis (assembly GCF_039539045.1). NCBI lineage: Bacteria > Bacillati > Actinomycetota > Actinomycetes > Kitasatosporales > Streptomycetaceae > Streptomyces > Streptomyces marokkonensis. Next base: position 28,797 of record NZ_BAABCQ010000074.1, on the reverse strand, counting down.
CCGACCCCGTCGGCGAGGTCGTGCGCGGCAACACCCTCCCCAACGGCATCGACCTGCGCCAGGTCCGGGTGCCGCTCGGCGTGGTCGGCATCATCTACGAGGGCAGGCCCAACGTGACGGTCGACGCAGCCGCCCTGTGCCTGAAGTCCGGCAACGCGGTACTGCTCCGCGGCTCCTCCTCGGCCTACCAGTCCAACACCGCCCTAGTGAGGGTGGTCCGCGACGCCGTGGGCGGGGCCGGGCTGCCCGCCGACGCCGTGCAACTGGTGCCCGGCGAGAGCCGTGAGAGCGTGCGCGAGCTGATGCGCGCCCGTGGCCTGGTCGACGTGCTCATCCCGCGCGGCGGCGCCTCGCTGATCAACACGGTCGTCCAGGAGTCCACCGTCCCCGTCATCGAGACCGGCACCGGCAACTGCCACGTCTACGTGGACGCGCAGGCCGACCTCGACATGGCCGTCGACATCCTGATCAACTCCAAGGCACAGCGCGTCAGCGTCTGCAACGCCGCCGAGACCCTCCTGGTCCACCAGGACGTCGCCGCCGACTTCCTGCCCCGCGCACTGGACGCCCTCGCCGAGGCCGGGGTCACCGTGCACGCCGACGAGCGTGTGCTGGCGTACGCCGAGGACTCCAAGGTGACGGCCGTCGAGGCCACGCCGGAGGACTGGGAGACCGAGTACCTGTCCTACGACATCGCCGCGGCGGTCGTCGACTCCCTCGACAAGGCCGTCGAGCACATCCGGCTGTGGACCTCCGGCCACACCGAGGCCATCGTGACCACCTCGCAGCAGGCCGCCCGCCGCTTCACCCAGCTGGTCGACTCCACCACCGTCGCGGTGAACACCTCCACCCGCTTCACCGACGGCGGCCAGTTCGGCTTCGGCGCCGAGATCGGCATCTCCACGCAGAAGCTGCATGCCCGGGGTCCGATGGGGCTGCCGGAACTGACCAGCACCAAGTACATCGTCACTGGTGACGGGCACGTTCGGCGCTGAGGGACAGGTCCCGCGCCCAGGGGCGCACCCGTGGGCGCGGGTGGGCGGCACGCGCCCACGGGTGTGCCCGCGATCCGATCCGGGCATCTCACCCACCGGATGAATTTCCCCGCCGTCTGCCCAAATCGACCACCCAGGTCTACTCTGGACCCGTGCCGGAGGACGTGGGGGGTAGGCCGTTCCCTGACGGCTGGGAGCCCGACGACGAACACGACCGCGGGGTGTCGGACGAAGAGTTCGACTCCGTGGTATTCGACGAGGCCTTCGTGCGGGCGGCAGCGGTGCATGAGCCGACCGCCGTCGAGCGCCTCCTGGCCGCCGCGCAGGCCAGAGCCGAGGCCACCGAGGCGGAAGCGGCCCGCCGCGGCCGCACCAGAGGCGAGCGTTACGACGACGGGTACGGCGATTTCGGCCATGATCCCGACCTCGACGACCCGGACGACGACCGCGACCTCCTCGACCGCCCCTACGGCGCTCCCCCGGCGTACGGCAAGCAGGTCCGCTGGCACCGGCCCGTCGCCTGGATACTCGCCCTCGTGATGGGCGTCGGCATGGTCGCGCTGGCCTTCGCGGCCGTCTACCGGGGCGCCTCCTCGGGCGGCGGGACACAGCAGGTGCCGCCTCCCGTCTCGACCGGTCCCGAACAGGGCCGGGCCGTGACCCCCTCCGCCTCCGCCGACTACTCCCAGCCGGCCGTGTCGGTCATCCCGCACACCCCCTGACCAGGTCCTCCGGCGGCCCCAACCTGTCTTGACCCGACCTGTGCCGACGCGTTTACGGGCCCTCCCGGGGACCTACCCTGAAGGTATGGCAGGGCTTGGCGACCCGCCCGGAGGGACGCCCGAGGGCGGCCCCGGAGGCGGAGAGGACGAATACCGATCCGTCGTCTTCGACGAGTCGTTCGTCCGTGCTGCCCGGCTCCAGGAGTTCTCCGCCCGAGAGCGCCTGTCCGACCACGCGCCCGCCGTCCGCCGCCGTACGGCGCTGCGCCGGGCGGGCCTGTCCCGGCAGGCGCTGGTCCTCGTCCTGCTGATCGCCGTCGCTTTCGGCACCGCCATCTACATGGGCGTACGGCACCCGTACCAGAGCCCCGCGGCGCAGCGGGCCGCCGAGCCGGCGCGGATGACCGTCGTTCCGCTCGCCCCACGGGGCAGGGTGCCCGGTGCCGACGACGCGGCGTACCTGTACGAACGCAGTCCCGCCGCGGACTTCCGGTCCGCGGCGAAGGGCGTCCAGTTGCCGGACGGCGCCGGGCGCACCGCGCATTTCTCGGACGACCAGGTGCTGAACGCGCTGACCACCGCCAAGAACTACATCGTTCGTTCGGCGCTCGACCCGGATGTGCTCGGCGGCGGGGAGGTCCACTCGGTGCGGGTGCTGCTGGACCCGGGGCAGCTCGACCAGTTCGACGAGAGCTTCGAGAAGCCCACCGCGGACGGCCGGCACGCGCCCACCGGATGGCTGGTGCGCTTCGACCCGGCCCGTGCCGAACTGGCCGATGCCCCGATCAGGGTGAACGGCAGCCTGCGGGTGGCGGAGAGCGACGCGACCACGCTGGAGGTCAGCGCCGACCACACCCTGGTGTACCCGTTGCGGCCCGCGGACGACGCCCGGGCCGAGACGTCGCTGTTCACCGTCCGGCGCGAGCTGCGCTTCCGTTTCGACCGGGACGATCTGCGGCTGCACCAGACGCAGCTCGTCACGTCCTACGTACAGGCCGGTCCGCACTCCTGTGCCGAGAACCCGGCGAACCACCTGAGCCCGCTGCTCGCGGGCCAGACGGCCACAGCCGACGCCCCCGCCGGCACCGACCCGTACACCACGGACAGTCCCACGGCCCTGTGCGGCGCCCTCGCGGTGGGCGCCCAGCCGCGGGCGTGACCCCGCTGGGGCGGGCACCCGGCCGGGGGTGTGACCCGGGGGCGGGCGTCCTCGCCCGTCGCGGGGTCAGGCGCCGTCACGGTGGCGACCGCCGTCGCAGGATCAGGCGCCGTCGCGCGGCGGGCGGTCGTCCGGGGTCTCAGGGCCGCCGGTTCCCTCAGGGCCGCCGGACGATCCGTCCGTGTCCTTGGGTGACGCCTGCTGGGAGCCCGTGAAGCCGCCGAAGCCCCGGCGCATCCGGTCACCGAGATCACCGGCGCCACCCGCGATGTCGTTCACCAGCTTCATCAGCGGGTCCTTGGAGCCGCGCACGTGCGTGGCGTAGCTGGACGCCGACTCGCGGAAGGAGTCCCGTACCGAGGTGTCCTTGTCCTCGTCGCGCCGCGGGTAGTGGCCGTCCATGATCCGCTGGTAGTCCCGGGACGCCGCCCACTTCTTCAGCTCGGCGGCCCGCACCGTGGTGAAGGGGTGGGAGCGGGGCAGCACGTTGAGGATCTTCAGGACGGAGTCGCGCAGGTCGCCTCCGGCCTCGTACTCGTCGGCCTGCTCCAGGAACGCGTCCACGTTCATCTCGTGCAGGTGGTTGCCGCCCGCGATCTTCATCAGGCCCCGCATGGATGCCTGCAGGTCCTGACCGACCAGCAGACCCGCGCGGTCCGCCGACAGCTCCGACTTGCGGAACCACTCGCGCAGCGCGGTCACGATCGCCATGATCGCCAGGTTGCCCAGCGGGATCCAGGCGACCCGGACCGCGAGGGACGTCAGGAAGAGCAGGACGGTCCGGTAGACCGAGTGTCCGGACAGCGCGTGCCCGACCTCGTGCCCGACGACCGCCCGCATCTCCTCCTCGTCCAGCAGTTCGACGAGGCCCGTGGTGACGACGATGATCGGCTCGTCCAGGCCGATGCACATCGCGTTCGGAGTCGGGTCCTGATTGACGTACATCGGGGGGACCTTCTCGAGGTCCAGGATGTAACAGGCGTCGCGCAGCATGACGTTCAGATGGGCGAACTGCCGGTCCGAGACCCGCACCGAGTCGGACAGGAACAGCAGCCTCAGACTGCGCTCGGGCAGCAGGCCGCTCAGCGCCTTGAAGACCGTGTCGAAGCCGCTCAGCTTGCGCAGCGCCACCAGGGCACTGCGGTCGGCCGGATGCTCGTACGCCCGCGAGGAGATTCCGGGGAAGCGCCTGCGCTGCCTGCTCGGCACGTTCTCGTGCCCGTTGTGCTGGTGGCCGTCGGACATGTCTTCCCCCATGTGCGTGTGTGAGGCCTCTGCGTGTGTCCGGCCCTTTGCGAACCCTTGTATGGCCCTTTGCTCCCCCGAAGCCGAGCCCAGCCTAGGCGGAGATACCGTGGACGGGCAGGTGCAACGAAGGAGTCCACGTCATGGCGCACATCCCCCACACCGACTGGCTCGCCGCGGCGGTGGGTGCGGCCGAGCAAGGGCCGGGGAATCTGCTCCGGGTCGTGCTGATCGTGATGGTGGTGGGCTGTGTGCTGACCGCGTGGTTCCTGCTGCGGGGGTACAAGCAGAAGGACGACTGAGGCGATCCGAAGGTTCCCCGGTCCCGTCCCCAACGGCGGAGTCGGCGTGATCGTCCGTGAGACGCCCGCTTACGATGAGCGGACGTCTTTATCCCGCCCACACCGGATAGGTCCTGCCGAAGATGAGCTTCCACAGCACCGCTGCCCAGTTTGTCACCCTCGCCTCCGAGGGCGGCGCGGAGCACAGCGGCAACCACCAGAGCCTCAATCCCTTGGTCATCGGCATCGGCGCGTTCCTCGCCCTGATGCTCCTGCTGTGGATCACCACTCGGTTCAACCGCGACCGCTGATCGCGAGGACTGTGGGGGCGGCAGGAGCTCTCGGGCCGGGCCGGTAGGGTCTGCACGCATGGGAGAGCAGGACATGCCTACCGGTCCGGCGCAGGACGCGTCGTACGACGAGACGTACGACGAGACGTACGACGCGGAGCGCACACCGGCGCGTGACACGCACAGCCGCGCGGTGCCCGCCCGTGCCACCGGCCGAGGCAGCGGCCCGTCGCCGTCGGGCAGGCGCCGTCTCGGCGTCATGGGCGGTACTTTCGACCCGATCCACCACGGGCACCTCGTGGCGGCCAGCGAGGTCGCCGCGCAGTTCCACCTCGACGAGGTGGTGTTCGTACCCACCGGCCAGCCGTGGCAGAAGAGCCACCGCACGGTCTCCGCGGCGGAGGACCGCTATCTGATGACGGTCGTCGCTACCGTCGAGAACCCGCAGTTCTCGGTGAGCCGCATCGACATCGACCGCGGCGGCCCCACCTACACCGTGGACACCCTGCGCGACCTGAGCGCGCTCAACCCGGAAGCGGACCTGTTCTTCATCACCGGCGCCGACGCCCTCGCCCAGATCCTCACCTGGCGCGACAGCGAGGAGCTGTTCTCCCTCGCGCACTTCATCGGCGTCACCCGGCCGGGCCACCACCTGACGGACGCCGGACTCCCCAAGGGCGGCGTCTCCCTCGTCGAGGTCCCCGCCCTCGCCATCTCCTCCACGGACTGCCGTGCGAGAGTCGCCAAGGGCGATCCCGTCTGGTACCTGGTGCCGGACGGAGTCGTGCGCTACATCGACAAGCGCGAGCTGTACCGCGGCGAGTGAGCCGAGAGGGGCACCGGTGAACGACGGATACGACGCGGGGTACGGCGGCGGCGACCAGTACGAACTCGTCGGTTACGACGAGTACGGCCGGCCGGTGTACCGCCAGGCGCAGGGCCAGGCCCCGGCCCACCCCGGTGGGCAGCAGCCGTACGACGCGTACGCGCAGCAGGCACAGCAGAGCCCGCAGAACCAACCGGAACAGGGGCAGCGGTACGGGCAGCAGGGGTACGGCTACGACCCGTACGCCGCGGGCGGGCAGCAGCCGCCCGCCACCGGCCACGCCCCCTACGACGCCTACGGCTTCCAGACCGGCTACGACACCGGGCAGCAGCCGCCCACACCCGGTTACGACTCCTCTGACTCCTACGACGGCCACGCCTCCGGCACGCATACGCAGCCGTCGTACGACCCGTACGGGCAGGCGGCCACCAGTGGCCGGCAGCCCCGGGGCGCCGAGCAGACCGCCTACATCCCCCAGCAGGCGGGACCGCCGGACCCGCCCGGAGAACCGGAAGCGCAGGCTCCCGAGCAGGCCGCCGGGCCCGACCGGGAGTACCACACCGAGCAGTTCGCCTTCGTCGAGGAGCCGGCCGACGACTCCGAGGACGTCATCGACTGGATGAAGTTCACGGAGAACCGCACCGAGCGCCGCGAGGAGGCCCGGCGGCGCGCACGCGCGCGGGTCGTCGCCCTGGTCGTCGTCCTCGCACTGGTCGCGGTCGGCGGCGTCGGCTACCTCTGGTACGCCGGAAAACTGCCCGGACTGTCCTCCTCGGACGACAAGACGGGCGGTACGGCGGCGGCCGGCGCCCAGAAGCGCGACGTGATCGCCGTCCACCTGCACGACACCGACGGCGGCGGCACCTCCACCGCGCTCCTCGTGGACAACACCACCACCAAGCAGGGCACGGCCGTGCTGGTCCCCAACTCCCTCTCCCTGACAGGCGACGACGGCACCACCACCACGCTCGCCAAGTCCGTCGACGACGAGGGCCCCGACGCGACCCGCACCGCGCTCGACTCGGCCCTCGGCACCGACATCGAGGGCACCTGGCGTCTGGACACGCCGTACCTTCAGATCCTCGTCGACCTGGTCGGCAACATCGAGGTCGACACCGACACCGACGTCCCCGACCCGGAGGCCAAGGAAAAGGGCGCCGCACCCCTCGTACGCAAGGGCGAGGGCCAGACCCTCAGCGGCAAGACGGCCGTCGCCTACGCCACCCACCGCGGCTCCGGCGAGGAGGCGGGCGCGCAGCTGAAGCGGTTCGGGCAGGTCATGCAGGGGGTGCTGCGCAAGCTGTCCTCGGATCCCGCGGCCGCGACGACCACCGTCCAGACCCTCGGACTGATCCTCGACCCGCCGCTGACCGAGAAGGACCTCGGCTCCTTCCTCGCAGGGCTCTCCGACCGCGCCAAGGGCGGTGACTTCAAGACCGCGCTGCTGCCCGTCCAGGACGACGGCAGGCTCAGCGCCGAGGCGAGTGACAGCGTCATCGAGGACGTCCTCGGCGGCACCGCGGAGAGCCCCGACAAGGACGCGGCCGTCAGCGTCTCCGTACGCAACGCCACCGGCGTCGAGGACCGCTCGGGCAAGGCCCGCGTCGTGCTTCTCAACGGCGGCTTCACCTTCCTGGAGGGCGGCACCGCCTCCGGCACCGCGGCGACGTCCAAGGTCGTCTACGCCGAGGCCGCCGACAAGGAGAACGCCGTCCAGGTGGCCAAGACCCTGGGCCTGCCCACCGACTCCGTCACCCGGGGCGAGGTCTCCGCGAGCGCGAGGGTCTCGGTGGTGCTCGGCCAGGACTACGAACCGGCTTCCTAGCGGCCGGGCGATTATCACGTGGGCCGCCGTCGGCGGTCGTGAGACCCTTGAGGTCAACCGACCGCCGACCCGAAAGCCAGGCAGTGACCGCGACCGACCGCTCCATCGAACTCATCAACACCGCCGCGCAGGCGGCGGCCGACAAGCTCGCGCACGACATCATCGCCTACGACGTCAGCGACGTGCTGTCGATCACGGACGCCTTCCTGCTGGCCTCCGCGCCCAACGACCGCCAGGTCAAGTCGATCGTCGACGAGATCGAGGAGAAGCTCAGCAAGGAACTCGGCGTCAAGCCGGTACGCCGCGAGGGCGACCGCGAGGCCCGCTGGGTCCTGCTCGACTACGTCGACATCGTCGTCCACGTCCAGCACAGCGAGGAGCGCGTCTTCTACGCCCTCGAGCGGCTGTGGAAGGACTGCCCCGAGCTGGAGCTGCCCGCCGAGGCCAAGGAGACCCGCGGCAAGGCGGAGGAGCACGCCCGGCTCCGGGCCGCCGAGGAGGCGACGGAGACCGACGGGGACTGGCGATGAGCGCCACCGGAGAGGTGACGGCCGGACAGCCCGGCCGCGGCCGGCGCGTCATCCTCTGGCGGCACGGCCAGACCTCGTGGAACGTGGAGCGCCGCTTCCAGGGCACCACGGACGTCGGGCTCACCGAGACCGGCGTGGCCCAGGCCCGCCGTGCCGCCCGGCTGCTGGTCGGCCTGAGGCCGGACGCGATCGTCGCCTCCGACCTCAGGCGGGCCGCGAACACGGCCGCCGAGCTGGCCACGCTGACCGGCCTGGACGTGACGCTCGAGGAGGGCCTGCGGGAGACCTACGCGGGCGTCTGGCAGGGGCTGACCCACGACGAGATCATCGCGCGGCACGGCGAGGAGTACACGGCGTGGAAGCGCGGCGAGCCGGTCCGCCGCGGCGGCGGAGAGCTGGAGACCGAGGTGGCCGACCGCGCCGCCCCCGTGGTGCTCCGGCACGCCGAGAAGCTCTCCGAGGACGGCACCCTCGTCGTGGTCAGCCACGGTGGCACGATCCGCACCACCATCGGCCGCCTGCTCGGTCTGGAACCGCACAGCTGGGAGAGCCTCGGTGGCCTGACCAACTGCTGCTGGTCCGTCCTGGGCGAAGGCGTCCGCGGCTGGCGTCTGCTCGAGCACAACGCCGGCACGCTGCCCGAACCGGTGCTCGGCGACGACGACTGAGGAGCGGCCGGCCGGGCCCGGTACCCGGATTTCACTTTCCGGCAGGTCGCAGGCTAAAGTTCTTCTTGTTCGCCCCGCCGAGCGGAGCGAAAGACCATGCGGCTCAGCTGCATGGCACCAGGGGCTATAGCTCAGTTGGTAGAGCGCCTGCATGGCATGCAGGAGGTCAGGAGTTCAATTCTCCTTAGCTCCACAGCCCACGGACGAATCCCGTCCCCCTCGGGGGGCGGGATTTTTCGTGTGCGCCCGCTTGAGCAACAGGCGTCCCACAGGCGTATACCCCTGTGGGACTCCGTGTCCGGACTGGTACTGAGACGTCGCTGACCGTATTGGCCCGGTCGTGGCAGAATCAAATGGCCGGAAGGGGACCGCGGCCCGACGGGAGGGAGTGGCGATGCCTGCGAGCATCCACGAGGAGGTCGGTCACCTCCTCGGCGGAGCGATGGCGCGGAACACGTCCACCCGTCTCAACTGCCCTTCCTGCGGTTCCGGGCACGTGGCCCAGGTCCTCGGCGACAACGGCGGAATCTCGTACGTGTGCACGGCCTGCGGCCACAGCTGGAGCTGATCGATGGGTGCACACAGGCGAAAGTGCGACTGGTGCGGCAGCGGCACCCCGATCGTGCGGGACATGGAGCCGGTCAATCCGGACTACCAGTACTGGTGCGAGGAGTGCGCGCGGGCGCTGATCATAAAAGGCGACCCGATCGAGACGTACCGCGAACTCGAGGGTGAGCCGATCTACGGCCGGCTCCTCGAGGAGCACTGCACGCTCAAACGGTTCTATTCGTTCGTCACGGCGTAGCGAGCCCTCGCAAGTGGGTAAAACGGGCAAACGGGAAACGATTTGGTGTTGTCCCCGGTCGACCGTGTAATGTTGGCGTCGCCGCCGGGGAAACCGGGCGGCAGACGGCAAGGGGCTATAGCTCAGTTGGTAGAGCGCCTGCATGGCATGCAGGAGGTCAGGAGTTCGATTCTCCTTAGCTCCACAGAGAACCCCCCCGGATCCTGGATCCGGGGGGTTTGTTCGTTTTCTGCCCCAGCCCCAGCCCCAGCCCCAGCCCCAGCCCCAGCCCCAGCCTCTGCGCCAGTCCCAGCCTCTGCGCCAGTCCCAGCCCTCTGCCCTCGTCTCCGCTTCCGCTTCCGCCTCAGCGGCCGAGCGCCCGGCGGCCGCGCGCCTGGGGCAGAACCGGCAGCGTGGTGCGCGAGGACGGGGCCTGCCCGCGGGTCTCCTCCTCGATGCGCAGGGCGAGCGCCGGACAGCGGCGCACCGCGCGGACCGCCTTGGCCTCCGCGAAGCGCGGCACGTCGGCCTGCGCCACGGTCGGGAAGCCGTCGGCGCCGAGTTGGAAGACCTCCGGGAGGATGTCCGCGCACAGTCCGTGGCCCCGGCACAACGTCCAGTCGACGTAGATCTTCTGTCGGCTGGGGCCGTTCCCCTCCCCGCCGCCGCCCGGGATGCTTGTAGGGATCCCGCCACCCTCGAGGAGCGGCAGTACGCCCTCCACCGGCCGTCCGCAGCCGTTGCCGAGAACGTGGGCGGCGAGGTCGTCCGTGAACGCGTTGAAAGTCGACTCGATGAACATCGCCGAGCCGTCCGGGTGCGAACAGGCGCCGCGCCGCTTCACGTTCCTCGCGACCTGCTTGACCGCCTCCAGGGCGGCCGGGCCGCCGCCGTTCAGGATGTCCTCCAGGCCGCGCGCGGCGGCCGGCAGGCCCAGGTAGCAGGGGCCGCACTGGCCCGCGCTCTCCTGGGCCAGCCACTGCGCCACCCGTAGCGACTCGCCCAGCGGGCAGGTGTCCTGACCGATCGGCAGGATCGCGCCCGCGCCGAGGGAGCCGCCCACCTGCTGGAGGGAGTCGCGGGAGACGATCGCCTCGTCGACGGTCGCCGCGTCGATCCACTTGCCGTGGTAGCCGCCGGTCAGCACGCCCTGCGGCACCCGCGGGGCGCCGACCAGCTGGAGGACGTAGCGCAGCGGCACACCCGTCGGTACCTCGATCACCATCGGGCGGGCCACCGCGCCGGAGACGGTGAGCATGACGGTGCCCGGCTCGTCGTACAGGCCGGTGTTGCCGTAGCGCTCCGGGCCGATGCGGGCGGCGATCGCCAGCTGGGCGAACGTCTCGGCGTTGGACAGCAGGGTCGGCGCGCCGCCGACGCCGCTCTTCGAAGCGCTGATCTTGCGGCCGGGCGGGATCGCCGGGCCGCCGTCGATGGAGCGGACCAGCGAGGCCGCCGCGCCGGTGACCATGCGGACCGGATTGCGCTGCACGCGCGCGCGGAGGACGGATCGACGCCCGTTGCTCAGACCGCGTTCGGCGAGGGCGGCCTCCATGGAACGCTGCGTGGACTCACGGGTGACGCCGATGACGAGGGTGCGGGCGCCCATGGCCTCGGCGCACAGCAGCGCGCCGTCCAGGATCAGGTGCGGGGCACGGTTGATGAGCACCGCGTCCTTGCGGCAGGCCGGCTCGTCCTCACTGCCGTTGACGACCACGACCGGCCGTACGCCGCGCTTGATCGCGGCCTCGGCGACCGAGCGCAGCTTTTTGTGGAAGGGGAACCCCGCGCCGCCGCGGCCCTTCAGGTTGATGCGTTCGGAGAGCTGGGCGAGCTGTTCGCCGCCCAGCGGTTCGAGCGGCCCGTGCACCTTGAGGTGCATGGCCAGGTCCAGGCGCTCGACAAGGTCGAAGCCCGACGTGAGCTGGGGAAGACCGACCACGCGGACTTCGGGTACGTCGGGCAGGGCCTCGTTCACTCAGTAGCCTCCGGAAGGCGTGTTCCAGGGTTCGCCCGGACCCGGTGCGTCGAAGTCGTACGACGCGTCGTGGGGCGACGGGCCGGGGGACGACGGGCCGGGGGACGTGCAGGGCGATGTGGAGCGGGGTGGTTCAGGGGTGGGACCGCTGTTGTACGTGTCGTTCGGGTCATACGTGTCGTAGACGGTGTTCGTCTCACGGGTGTCGTACACGTCACTCGAGGTGTGGCCCGGGGCGCCCCGTGTGCCGTGGACCGGGATGGTGTGTCCGGTGTCGTCGAGCGGGTCGTAGGCCGACGGGGGCGCCTCGCCGACCGGTGGCGGCGACGGAACTGGCCAGCCGCCCGGGGTGCCGTCGTCGTCCAGGAGGGGCATCGCCTCGGCGGGCCGCAGCAGGTGCGGCGGCAGCCGGGTGGGCGCGGTCGCGTCGGCCGTCAGCGGTGGCAGGAGCACGCCCGAAGGGCCGGACACGGCACGGTAGGCCGCCGCGAAGCCGCTCGCCGGCTCCGAGGGAGTGAGGGGTTCCGCGGGCTCGTACAGCGGCGCGGACGGGCCCGCCGCGCGGGGCCGCGACGCTCTGGCGCCCTCGTGGCCCGGCAGTGCGGAGCCGGCCGTCGTCCAGGTCCGGCTCTCCTCCGGTTCCTCGCGGGTCGTCCGCCCTTCGGTCCCGAGTAATGCGGCGATCCGGTCGGCGACCCTGAGCTTGACCGGGCGGGGCGCCGCACGCAGCGCCAGGGCCGCCATGACGCCGAGCAGGGACAGGCCGTAAAGAATCAGAAAAATCGGCTTCGCCGCGCGACCTGCGTAAAGCCCGTGGAGCAGGGCCAGGCACCACGCCGGGTAGGCGAGCATGTGCATGGCCCGCCAGCGGGCGGCCACGGGAGCCGAGGACGCGAAGCGGTTGCGCAGGGCGCCGGTGACGCCCACGAAGATCATGAGCATGCTGGCCAGGGTGCCGAAGCCGATGAGGACGCCCCGGCCGCCGAACGCCTCGTCGTCCGTGGCCAGGAGCCCGAACGGGATCACCGCGGCGACCCAGGTGGTGTGCTCCAGCGCCAGCTTGACCCCGATGTGCACCAGTAGGAACACGACCGAGGCGACCGAGGTGGTCCGGTGTACCGCCTGGGCCAGGATCCGGCGGCGGGTGTCGAGGACGATCCGGTCCTGGGCGACGAGCCCCCAGATCACCGAGCAGCTGAGGAAGACGAGGGAGAGGACGCCGGCGCCGAAGTCGAGGAACTGCGCGAAAGTGTCGTCCACCGTGCTGTCGTTCGTCACCACGGCAGACCTTCCCACGTCACGGACGCGCGGGGCGGGGGCGAGCTGTCGCTGCGGGCGTGGACCAGGGGAGGGTTCATGGGGGCGACTCCGAGCGGTTCGGGAAAGCGGTCCCGCTGCCGCACTCTAAGTGGCGTCATACCCGCGGGTACGAGGTTTGAGTTATTGCGTCGTTATCAAACGACAATGCGTTCGTGCTGATGTCCCGTAGCGGTCGTTACGCGAAGTAACCCTTGACCTTGAGTCGGGTTGACCGGTCGTAAGGCGTGGTGCGGGCGACGGTCGCGGTGGCGGCCGTGGTGGTGGGGATGGTGCGGTCGCGGTGGCGGCCGTG
>NZ_BAABCQ010000074.1:0-15783 GCF_039539045.1 Streptomyces marokkonensis | reverse complement strand
GTGGCGGCCGTGGTGGTGGGGATGGTGCGGTCGCGGTGGCGGCCGTGGTGGTGGGGCCGCGGGCGGTGGAGCCCCTCGCGACCCGCTCGACGACTGCGGTACCCTGACGCCATGCGTGCCGTACGCCTTCTGCTTAGCGAGCCGCGCTGATCACCCCCGGCCCCGGTCGAAATCCGGTGGCCGGAATCGGCGCGGCGTCCCCTCCTGTGCGAGGGGATTTTTCATTTCCCGGCATTCGCAGCCGCTGGTCTTGAATGTCGCAGCCGCCGGCAGAGACGATCGATGGAGCTTTGAGGATCATGAGCGAGACGAACCCCGCGGCGACCGCCCCTGTGACGGCGGACGCCGCGCCGCACCGCTACACGGCTGCCATGGCCGCCGAGATCGAGGCACGCTGGCAGGACTTCTGGGACGCCGAGGGGACGTACGCCGCACCGAACCCCAAGGGTGACCTGGCGGGCGACCCGGAGCTGGTCGCCAGGCCCAAGAAGTTCATCATGGACATGTTCCCGTACCCCTCGGGTGCGGGCCTGCACGTCGGCCACCCCCTGGGCTACATCGCCACCGACGTCTTCGCCCGCTTCCAGCGGATGACCGGCCACAACGTCCTGCACACCCTGGGCTTCGACGCCTTCGGCCTGCCCGCCGAGCAGTACGCCGTGCAGACCGGCACGCACCCGCGGGTGTCCACCGAGGCCAACATGAAGAACATGCAGAGCCAGCTGCGCCGGCTGGGTCTGGGCCACGACAAGCGCCGGTCGTTCGCCACGATCGACCCCGAGTACTACAAGTGGACCCAGTGGATCTTCCTGCAGATCTTCAACTCCTGGTACGACGACGAGGCGAAGAAGGCGCGCCCGATCGCCGAGCTGGTCGCGCAGTTCGAGTCCGGTGAGCGGACGGTCCCCGGCCACGCCGGACACGTGTGGAGCACGCTGACCGAGGCCGAGCGCGCCGACGTCCTGGGCGAGTACCGCCTGGCCTACGCCTCGGACGCGCCCGTCAACTGGTGCCCCGGCCTGGGCACCGTACTGGCCAACGAGGAGGTCACCGCCGACGGCCGCTCCGAACGCGGCAACTTCCCCGTCTTCAAGTCCAAGCTGCGCCAGTGGAACATGCGCATCACCGCGTACGCCGATCGGCTGCTGGACGACCTGGACGCGCTGGACTGGCCCGAGGCCATCAAGCTGCAGCAGCGCAACTGGATCGGCCGCTCCGAGGGAGCGCGCGTCGACTTCCCCATCGACGGCGAGAACATCACCGTCTTCACCACCCGCCCGGACACCCTGTTCGGCGCCACCTACATGGTGCTGGCGCCCGAGCACCCGCTGGTCGAGAAGTTCACCCCGGCCGCCTGGCCCGAGGGGACGCACGACGTGTGGACCGGCGGTCACGCGACCCCGGCCGAGGCCGTCGCGGCGTACCGCGCGCAGGCAGCCTCCAAGTCCGACGTCGAGCGGCAGGCCGAGGCCAAGGACAAGACCGGCGTCTTCATCGGCGCCCACGCGACCAACCCGGTCAACGGCGAGCAGGTCCCGGTCTTCATCGCCGACTACGTGCTGATGGGCTACGGCACGGGCGCGATCATGGCCGTCCCGGCGGGCGACCAGCGTGACTTCGAGTTCGCGCGCGCCTTCGAGCTGCCGATCCGCTGCATCGTCGAGCCCACCGACGGCCGGGGCACCGACCCGGCCACGTGGGAGGGCGCCTTCGCCTCCTACGACGCGAAGATCATGAACTCGTCGAACGACGGGATCAGCCTGGACGGCCTGGGCGTCACCGAGGCCAAGGAGCGCGTCACCGAGTGGCTGGAGCGCACCGGCGCCGGCCGGGGCACCGTCAACTTCCGCCTGCGCGACTGGCTGTTCAGCCGCCAGCGCTACTGGGGCGAGCCCTTCCCGATCGTCTACGACGAGGACGGTATCGCCCACCCCCTGCCCGAGTCGATGCTGCCGCTGGAGCTGCCCGAGGTCGAGGACTACTCCCCGCGCACCTTCGACCCGGACGACGCCGACACCCGGCCCGAGACCCCGCTGTCGCGCAACGCGGACTGGGTGAACGTCACCCTGGACCTGGGTGACGGCCGCGGCCCGCGCCGGTTCCGGCGCGAGACGAACACCATGCCCAACTGGGCCGGCTCCTGCTGGTACGAGCTGCGCTACCTGGACCCGCACAACAGCGAGCGGCTGGTCGACCCGGAGATCGAGCAGTACTGGATGGGCCCGCGCGAGGGCCTGCCGCACGGCGGCGTCGACCTGTACGTCGGCGGTGCCGAGCACGCCGTGCTGCACTTGCTGTACGCGCGCTTCTGGTCCAAGGTCCTGTTCGACCTGGGGCACGTCTCCTCGGCTGAGCCGTTCCACAAGCTGTTCAACCAGGGCATGATCCAGGCCTACGTCTACCGGGACAGCCGCGGCATCGCGGTTCCGGCCGCCGAGGTGGAGGAGCGCGAAGGCGCCTACTACTACCAGGGCGAGAAGGTCTCCCGCCTGCTGGGCAAGATGGGCAAGTCCCTGAAGAACGCGGTCACTCCCGACGAGATCTGCGCCGAGTACGGTGCCGACACCCTGCGCCTGTACGAGATGGCGATGGGTCCGCTGGACGTCTCCCGGCCGTGGGACACGCGCGCGGTGGTGGGCCAGTTCCGGCTGCTGCAGCGACTGTGGCGCAACGTCGTCGACGAGAACACCGGCGAGGTGACGGTGGCGGACGCCGCGGACACCGACGTCGACGCGGACACCCTGCGTGCCCTGCACAAGGCCATCGACGGCGTACGGCAGGACCTGGAGGGCATGCGGTTCAACACCGCGATCGCCAAGGTCACCGAATTGAACAACCACCTGACGAAGGTGGGCGGCCCGGTCCCGCGCCCGGTCGCCGAGCGCCTGGTGCTGCTGGTCGCGCCGCTGGCCCCGCACGTCGCCGAGGAGCTGTGGCGCAAGCTGGGGCACACGGAGTCGGTGGTGCACCGGGACTTCCCGGTCGCCGACCCGGCCTACGTCGTCGATGAGACCGTGACCTGCGTCGTGCAGATCAAGGGCAAGGTCAAGGCGCGGCTGGAGGTCGCCCCGTCGATCTCCGAGGACGACCTGGAGAAGGCGGCGCTGGCCGACGAGAAGGTCGTGGCCGCGCTGGACGGGGCCGGGATCCGCAAGGTGATCGTGAGGGCGCCGAAGCTGGTGAACATCGTCCCGGCGTGATACGACGCGACGTCGACGCGACGCGACCGGGGCCCGGGGGTTCCACCACGAGCTCGGTGCGTCCGCGACGGGCTTGAGCGCGTCCGCGACGGGCTTGAGCCCGTCTGCCACGGGTCGGAGGGGGTGTGTCCGTCACCGGCTCGGGGGTGCCCCCCTACGGGACAGCCCGTGTCGGGTACGGGCGGTCCAGGGTTGAGTACGGGCAGGTTCGGGGTTCTGTCGGAACCCTGGGCCTGCCCGGTGCGTTTACCGTGGAAGAGCGGCACGGAGAGTGCCGTGGCCTGCCGGTGTGCGGGCCGGACGCTCGGAGGAGGAGCTTCGTGGAAGCAGTGATCACGGTATTGGCCCTGCTCTTCGTGCTCGCCGTCGTCCTGGGCGTCTACGCCATGGTGAAGGCCGTCGGTGCTGCCAAGCGCACCGTGGACCGCGGCATCACCCAGGCCCGCCGCACGGTCGAGGACCACACGCTGCGGGCCAAGTCCGTCGTCCAGCTGGGCCCGGCGGGCGAGCTCGCACAGCTGCGGCTGACGCTGCGCACGTCGATGCGCGCCACTCAGGACGCGCTGCACGCGGGCGTGGCCGAGGACGAGTCCCTCAAGGAGTCCCTCGCCCTCTTCGACCGGCTCAGCGCGCACGGGTCCGAACTGGACGCCGAGCTCAGGCGGCTGGAGTCCGAGCCGGACCGTGCCACGCTCGGCGGGCTCCTTCCCGCGCTGCGTGAGCGCACCGAGCGGATCACCCGCTCGGCGGAGTCCCTGCGCTGGGCGGCCCGTGACCGGGCCCACCGCTTCGCCGACGACGACCTGGACTCGCTGAGCACCCAGATCGACGTCGAGGCGGGCGCCCTGCGTCACTGGATGGAGACGGAGCCCACCGAGACGCCGCCGCCCTGGCCCGAGGCCCCCGCCACCGACGCCCCGGCCGCCCGGCAGAATTGGCCGCAGACCCCGCAGACCCCGCAGACCCCGCAGACCCCGCAGACCCCGCAGACCCCGCAGACCGCGCGGACACCGGAGGCCTCGCGGCAGGCGTCGACGGAGGAACCCGCGAGGCCCGCTATCACCCCGCCCGCCCCGAGCCCCGTGTATCCCTGGCAGAAGAAGGCCCGTCCGGAGAACACGACCTGATCACAGCCCTGCGGACGCCCGGCCGCCGGGGCCGGGCTGCCCCATGGGCGCTACGCCAGGTAACCTCCAGCTCATGTCCCGCCATGTCGCTATCGTCACGGATTCAACGGCCTACCTCCCGGCCCGGACGATGGAGCGGCACGGCATCACCGCGGTACCCCTGACCGTCGTCCTGGGTGACCGGGCACTGGAGGAGGGCACCGAGATCTCGACCCGCTCGCTGGCCCAGGCCCTGCAGAAACGGCGGCCGGTCACCACCTCCCGCCCCAGTCCCGAACTCTTCGCCGAGACCTACCGCAGGATCGCCGAGTCCGGCGCCGCCGGAATCGTCTCGCTCCACCTCTCCGCCGAACTCTCCGGTACGCACGACGCGGCCGTCGTCGCCGCGCGGGAAGCTGCCGTTCCGGTGCGTGTCGTGGACACCGGGATGATCGCGATGGCCCTCGGCTTCTGCGCGCTCGCCGCGGCGGGGGCGGCGGAGGCCGGCGGCACGGTGGACGAAGCGGTCACGGCCGCGGAGAAGCGGGCCGCGGGCACCTCCGCCTACTTCTACGTCGACACCCTCGACTACCTGCGCCGCGGCGGCAGGATCGGGGCGGCCCAGGCCCTGTTCGGATCCGCACTCGCGGTGAAACCACTGCTGCAACTGGGCGGCGGCCGCATCGAGCCCCTGGAGAAGGTCCGGACGGCGTCCAAGGCCATTGCCCGGCTGGAGGAGATCGTCGCCGACCGGGCGGGCAGCGCGCCCGTCGACATCGCCGTCCACCATCTCGCCGCCCCGGACCGGGCGTCGGCTCTGGCGGACCGCTTGCGGGGCCGGGTGCCAGGACTGGCCGACCTCCATGTGAGCGAGGTCGGCGCGGTGATCGGGGCGCATACCGGGCCCGGGTTGCTGGGGGTCGTGGTCTCGTCGCGGTGAGGGGCCGTCATGTCACCCGTGCGAGGGTCGGAGTTGTCCACAACACGGCGGTAGTCCCCGGGAACTGAGCAAGATCATCGCGGATGTGCCGAGGTGTCCGATCCTCGTCGCATGGCTCTTCGATCACGCTCACGCACGGCGACCGCGACCAGTGGCCCGGGGCGCGCCCCGGCGTCCGACGGCCGACTCCGTCCACGCCACTCGTCCAGCTCCTGCTCCAGGTCCCGCTCCCTCGGCCGGGCGCGGCACGGGCGCCGTCGCGCACCGGCGGAGGAGCTCCGCCGACGTGCGGAGGCGCTCTTCGACGGCCAGGGACGCGGCGAACACGCCGGACAGGCCGCACACGCCGGACAGGCACACGCCGAACACGCCGGACAGGCCGAACAGGCAGGTCAGGCAGGTCAGGCAGGTCGGCAGGGCGAGTCGGGGAAGGGGCCGCCGCCACGAAGTGCCAAGGAAGCAGCGCGAGAGGCGTGGACCGAAGAAGACGGGACTCGGGCACAAGGGGCTCGGCCGGAGGGCGCGTCACCGGACGGCGTCGCGGCGACCTGGCGGGAGCGGGCAGGGCAGGCACTGCGGGAGCGGATGCCGGTGTGGCTGCAGACACGGTGCGGGCTGGAGCGGCGCAGCGTGGCCGCGCTCACGGTGCTGCTCGTGGTTGCGGCGGTCTTCGCCGCGCAGCACTTCTGGACCGGCCGCACCCAGCCCGTGTCGGCACCCGAGGTGGTGCGGGAAGCGGCGGCGTACGGCGAGGAGCGAGAGGGCGGGTCAGCCGTAGGAGACACCGCGACCGGCGCGCGCAAAGGCAGGGCCGAGGGCACGGCCACGGCCACAGCCGGGGCCGGGGCCGGGGCCGAGATCGTGGTGGATGTCGGCGGCAAGGTCCGTAAGCCCGGGATCCACCGCCTCCCCGCCGGTTCACGCGTCGCGGACGCCCTGCGTGCCGCCGGGGGCGTGCGGTCCGGCACCAAGACCGACGGGCTGAACCAGGCGCGCTTCCTTGTGGACGGCGAGCAGGTGATCGTCGGTGCCCCCGCGCCGGCCACGGGATCAGGGGCCGACGGTGCCGTCCCCGCCGGGCCGGGCGTCCCAGCGGCGGGAGCCGCACCCGCGGCACCGGTCTCACTCAACACGGCGACCGCCGATCAGCTCGACACGCTGCCGGGCGTCGGTCCCGTGCTGGCCCGGCACATCATCGACTATCGCACCCAGCACGGCGGTTTCCGCTCGGTGGACGAGTTGCGCGAGGTGACCGGCATCGGAGAACGCCGCTTCGCCGACCTGCGAAACCTCGTGCGACCATGATCACGGACCCGAACCCGAACCCGAACCCGAGCACGAACCCGAGTGCGGAGACGGGCCGACCGAGTGGGCCCGGGGAGCCCCACGCCTGGACGACGCCCCCGCGCGCGGCCGTGCACGCCGCTTCCGGGCACCGGCTGGGCGAGGCCCATCCCCGGCAGGAGGGGCCTACGGACCTGCGGCTGGTCCCGCCCGCGCTCGCGGCCTGGGTGACGGCGGCGCTGGTGCTGGACGTACCGGCCGACTGGGCCGTGGGCGTCGTCACCGGCAGTCTGGTCCTGGCCGGAGTACTGCTGCTGAGGTCGGTGCGGGGACGGCGCACGGCGCGCCGACGGGCCCAGGCCGCGGTCGCCGCTCTGTTTCTCTGCGTCGCCGCGTCCGCCACCTCGGCCGCGCTGCACGGCGCGGACCTTCATCGTGGCCCCGTGCCCGCGCTGGCGCGGCAGTACGCCACCGTCACCGCAGAGGTGGAGGTCACCGCCGACCCCCGCCTCACCCGGCCACGCGTCCGGGGCAACCGTGCCGTTCCGCCCACGGTGGTGATCGAGGCCGACGTCCGACGGGTGACGGAGACGGGCGGGACGGCCGCGGCCACCCGGACGCCGGTGCTGCTGCTCGTCGACGTCGACGTGAGCGAAGAGGGCACGAGTCGCGCCTCCGGGAACCCGCCGGGGGACTCGCGGCTCTCCGGCGCCGGGCCCGGCGCCGCACGCTGGCTGGGACTGCTGCCGACCACACGGCTTGGCGTCACCGCCCGGACGGCGCCCCCGAGGACGAGCGGGGACCGTATCGCGGCCGTGCTGCGGGTACAGGGCGGTCGGGAGGCACCGGACGTGGTGGCCGAGCCGTCGGGTGCGCAGCGGCTGGCCGGGCGATTGCGGGCCGGACTGCGGGAGGCCACCGGCGGACTGCCGGCGGACGCGCGGGCGCTGCTGCCGGGGTTGGTCGTCGGGGACACCTCGCGCGTCACACCGGAGCTGGAAGAGGCGTTCAAGGAGACCGACCTCGCGCACACCCTGGCCGTCTCCGGTGCCAACTTCACGATCGTGCTCGCCCTGTTGCTCGGACCTCCTGGACTGGCCCAGCGCAGCGAACGCCGGGGGCTGGCACCCGGCCTCGGTCTCTCGCTGCGGACGACCGCCCTGCTCGGCGGTGCGCTCGCCCTCGCCTTCGTCGTCGTGTGCCGGCCCGACCCGAGCGTGCTCAGGGCCGCCGCCTGCGGCTCCGTCGCCCTGCTCGCCCTGGCCACCGGACGCCGCAGATCGCTGCTCCCGGCGCTGGCGACGGCCGTACTGCTGCTGGTGCTGTACGACCCGTGGCTGGCCCGCAGTTACGGCTTTCTGCTCTCCGTGCTGGCCACGGGGGCGCTGCTGACCCTCGCTCCACGGTGGAGCGCGACCTTGCGCCGGCACCGGGTGCCGCCCCGTCTCGCGGAGGCACTGGCCGCCGCGAGTGCCGCGCAAGCCCTGTGCGCGCCGGTCGTGGCCGTGCTGTCGGCGCGGGTGAGTCTGGTGGGAGTGCCGTGCAATCTGCTCACGGAGTTCGCGGTCGCGCCGGCCACGGTGCTGGGCTTCGCCGCGCTGGCGGCTGCACCGGTGGCGATGCCGGCGGCCAAGGGGCTGGCCTGGTGCGGAGGCTGGCCGGCCGAGTGGATCGCGGGGATCGCCCGCACCGGCGCCGCGCTGCCCGGCGCGGGAGTGGACTGGCCGGGCAGCTGGACCGGGGCGGCGTTGCTCGCCCTTGTCACGCTGGGCGTGCTGCTCGTCGGCCGGCGGTTGCTGAGACACCCCTGGTGGTGCGGTGTCTGCGCGGTGCTGCTGGTGCTCGCGGTGGTGCGGCCGCCGCCGCTGGCCCGGGTGGTCACCGGGTGGCCTCCGCCGGACTGGCGGATGGTGATGTGCGACGTGGGACAGGGCGACGCCATGGTGCTCGCAGCGGGAGAGGGCACGGGCGTGGTCGTGGACGCCGGGCCCGACCCGGCGCTGGTGGACCACTGTCTGCGCTCGCTCGGCATCACCCGCGTCCCGCTCGTGGTGCTGACCCACTTTCACGCCGACCATGTGGCGGGGCTGCCCGGGGTGCTGAGGGGGCGTTCGGTGGGCGCCATCGAGACGACCGCCCTCGAAGAACCCGACGACCAGGCCGAGTCCGTCCGCAGACAGGCGGCGGCACGGCGGATCCCCCTGCGGCACGCCGCAGCGGGGGAACAGCGGCGAGCCGGCCCGCTCTCCTGGCAGGTGGTGTGGCCGCCACCGAGCCCGTCACCGAGCACACCGCCGAGCCCGTCACCGAGCCCATGGGCGAGCACGGTCCCCACCGCGGAAGGCCCCAACGACGCCAGCGTCACCCTCCTGGTGCGGACGGCGGGGCTGCGCCTGCTGCTGCTCGGGGACCTGGAGCCGCCGGCCCAGCAGCGGCTGGCGCGATCACCGGCGGCAGCCGAACTGGAAGAGGTGGACGTCCTCAAGGTGGCCCATCATGGCAGCGCCCACCAGGATCCCGGCCTGATACGGAAGGTGGCCCCGCGCCTGGCGCTCATCAGCTGCGGTGCGGACAACACCTACGGGCACCCGGCCCCCGGCACCGTCGAGGCGCTGCGCGCCGAGGGCGCGATAGTACTGCGGACGGACCGGAACGGGGCCCTGGCGGTCACCGGCACGGGCAGGGCGTTGCGGGTGGCGGGAGACTAGAGGCCATGGATTCCGTACAGGTCGATGCCTACCTCAGCCGGCTTGGCGCCGAGTATCCGGCGTGTCCCACCGTCGACGCCCTGCGTGAGCTGCACCTGCGCCATCTGCGGACGGTGCCGTTCGAGAATCTTTCCGTCCATCTGGGCGAGGAGATCGTGCTGGAGGAGAAGCAACTTCTGAACAAGGTGGTGAGCGCGCGCAGAGGTGGGTTCTGCTACGAACTCAACGGTCTCTTCGGCGCGTTGCTCGCGGCGCTCGGGTACGAGGTCACGCTGCTCGCGGCGCGGGTGTACGGGGACGGGGGCCGGCTCGGAATCCCGTACGACCACGCGGCGCTTCGGGTGCGGACGGCGGACGGGGACGACTGGCTGGCCGACGTCGGGTTCGGGGCGCACAGCCACGGTCCGCTGGCGTTCGCGGAGCGGGGTGAGCAGGAGGACCCCGGCGGCACGTTCCGGGTCGTCGAGGCGGGTCCGGACGCGGCCGGAGTGCGCGGCGGGCACGACTCCGCCCTGGCGGCCGACCTGGACGTGCTGCGGGACGGGAAGCCCGTGTACCGAGTGGAGCGGCGCCCGCGGCGGGCACGACTCCGCCCTGGCGGCCGACCTGGACGTGCTGCGGGACGGGAAGCCCGTGTACCGAGTGGAGCGGCGCCCGCGGGTTCTCGGTGACTTCGTGTCCGGCGCGTGGTGGCACAGCACCTCGCCCCGGTCGCACTTCCTCCATTCGCCGGTCTGCTCGCGGGTCACGGAGGACGGAGGACGGATCACGCTCAGCGGCCGCAGGCTGACGTCCACGACGGCCGACGGCAGGCGGGAGGAGAGTGAGCAGGCCACGGACGAGGAGGTGCTCGCGGCGTACGGGGATCACTTCGGCATCGTCCTCGACCGGGTGCCGGCCGTGGGCGGACCGTGAGGCGACGTGGTCGGCGGTGGTGAGGCGGACCCGGCTCCGACTGTCAGAAATGCTGCCCGGAGCGGCCAATTCGGGCCACAGGGGGCTACTCATACGTACTCCCAGCACATGCGCTGGTTTCCCGTGATGTGGTCCCGTGTTGCCTCGAAAGCCCCATCAGTGATCGAATGTTTCTTCGTCAACCAGTTTCTCAAGTCGTGCAGAGGGTGTCGCTGATGATCGGCCGCTGGCTGGGAAGCCGAACGAAGCGGATGCAACGGACGGGCCCCCTGGCGGCGGTGCGGACGCCGCCGAACGCGGGTGTGCTGAGCTGCCGGGTCCTCGACCCCGTCAACGAGCCGGTGCCCAACGCGGAGTTCGCGGTGAGCGACGCCATGGGACGCAAGGTGGTCAGCGGCGGCACGGACCCGTTCGGCTCCTTCGTGGCGACGGTGCCCACGGGGGAGTACCGGCTCGCGGTGTCCGCCGAGGGCTACACGCCGTACCGGGCGTCCGCGACCGTCACCGAGGACACGCTGGCCTCGCTCGGAGACGTGACCCTTCAGGTGACCCAGCCCCCCGCACTGCCCACGCCGGGCGACTGGGAGATCGAGCCGGCGCACTCGTCGATCGCGTTCACCGCCCGGCACATCGGGCTGGCCCGGATCCACGGCCGGTTCAACTCCTTCGCGGGCGCCGTGCGGATCGCCGACGACATGGAGCACTCGGCGATGCACGTGGTGATCGACGCGGCGTCCATCGACACCAACGTGAAGATGCGCGACGACCACCTGCGGTCGGGGGACTTCCTGGACGCGCAGCGTTTTCCGACCCTGGAGTTCTACAGCGACCGGTTCACGCACCGGGGCGGCAACCGGTGGGCCGTCACGGGGGCGCTGTCGCTGCACGGCGTGACGCGCACGGTCACCCTGGACGCCGAGTACCTCGGCCTCGGCAACGGGATGGAGGGCGAGGCGCGGGCGGCCTGCCGTGCCACCACCGAGTTGCACCGCGACGACTTCACGGTGAGCTGGCAGACGATGCTGGCGCGCGGCATCGCCGTGGTCGGACCCAGCATCAGGATCGAGCTCGACATCCAGATCGTGCCCAAGGGCTGACCTGGCGCCGGCCCGGGGCCGCTGCCGCCTGGTGTCCGACTACGCCGCTCGGTGTCCGAGAATGGCACCTGTGAGTGATGTGAGACATGTGCTGGTGCTGCCCGACCGCGACGCCGCCCAGGAGGTGGCCCAGGCGCTCGGGGAGCGGTTCGGGCTCGACGAGGAACCCCGAATCGTCCGGGACGCCCTGGCCGGCGAGGACGACGCCGAGGACGCCCAGTGGCTCGTCGTCCTGTGCGACGAGCAGGAACGGCTCGACCCCGGCGAGCTCGACGAGTTCGCCGGGGAGTGGGAGGGCTGGCGCGAGGAGCCCTAGGAGGGTGTCGTTCGAATCTTGCCGGGGTCGCGGGGCCCGGCACGCACATCTGCGGCGTTGTCGTCGGTTGCCGGGGGCTCCGTCCTGTCGCCCTCGTCCGCCATGCAGTTGCACGCACCAGACCCCGCTCGGCTCCGACTGCAGGGCGCCGTCTTTTGGAGCCGACCTGATCCAAACGGCACCCCCCCGGCCGACTGGTGCGAACGCCGCCGCCCAGCCCTGCCGGGACGCGGGGCGGGGCCCGTTGTCAGCGGTGCGTGCGATGCTTGTCGCGATGGCCAGGAAGACTGCGAATGACGACCCTCTCGCCCCGGTGACCCTTGCCGTGGGCCAGGAGGACCTCCTGCTCGACCGTGCAGTGCAGGAGGTGGTGGCCGCCGCCAAGGCCGCCGACGCCGACACGGACGTGCGCGACCTGACCCCCGACCAACTGCAGCCCGGCACGCTCGCCGAGCTCACCAGTCCCTCGCTCTTCGCCGAGCGCAAGGTCGTGGTCGTACGCAACGCACAGGATCTGTCCGCCGACACGGTCAAGGACGTGAAGGCTTACCTCGGCGCACCCGCCGAGGAGATCACCCTCGTTCTGCTGCACGCGGGCGGCGCGAAGGGCAAGGGTCTGCTGGACGCCGCACGCAAGGCGGGCGCGCGCGAGGTGGCGTGCCCGAAGATGACGAAGCCCGCGGACCGGCTGGCCTTCGTGCGGGCGGAGTTCCGTACCGTCGGGCGGTCGGCCACCCCCGAGGCGTGCCAGGCGCTGGTCGACTCGATCAGCAGCGACCTGCGTGAGCTGGCCTCCGCGGTGTCCCAGCTGACCGCGGACATCGAGGGCACGATCGACGAGGCGGTCGTCGGGCAGTACTACACCGGACGGGCCGAGGCCTCCAGTTTCACGGTCGCCGACCGGGCGGTCGAGGGACGGGCGGCGGAGGCACTGGAGGCGTTGCGCTGGTCGCTGGCGACCGGGGTGGCACCGGTGCTGATCACCAGTGCGCTGGCACAGGGTGTGCGGGCGATCGGCAAGGTGTCTTCCGCCCGCGGCGGACGCTCCGTCGACCTCAGCCGCGAGCTGGGAATGCCGCCGTGGAAGATCGACCGCGCCCGGCAGCAGATGCGCGGCTGGACACCGGACGGTGTCTCCGTGGCCCTGCGCGCGGTGGCCGAGGCGGACGCGGGGGTGAAGGGTGCCGGGGAGGATCCCGAGTACGTCCTGGAGAAGGCCGTGGTGACCGTCGCGCGGGCGGCGCGTTCGCGAGGGCGGGCGTAGACGCGGGCAGGAGCGCGGCACAGGGCGGGTCGGGTCGGTCTCACCACATGCCCCAACACGACCGGTAGCGGCGCCCAGGGCGGACAGCGGACCGGGCAGACCGAAGGCCCCGCCGTCCGTCCTGGGGAAGGACGGCCACCGGGGCCTTCGGATCAAGCTCGGGGGATCCATGCCCGCGTGGCGAACGCAGGCCGCGCATGGATCCTTGGGTGCCGGACGGGAGCGGATGAGAGAGGGCCCGCTCTGGGTCCTTCCGGCGGTCAGACCAGATAAGTGGTTCAGCCCTTGAGAGCGCCGACCTTCTGCGACAGCGCCGACTTCTTGTTGGCGGCCTGGTTCTTGTGGATGACGCCCTTGGAGACTGCCTTGTCGAGCTGACGCGCGGCAACGCGCTGGTACTCGGTGGCCTTCTCCACGTCACCCGCGGCAGCGGCCTCACGGGCCTTGCGGACCGCGGTCTTCAGAGAGGACTTGACGGCCTTGTTGCGCAGCCGGGCCTTCTCGTTGGTCTTGTTCCGCTTGATCTGGGACTTGATGTTCGCCACGAAATGAGCCTTTGCAGGTTCAGGCACGAGGCCGCGAGGGTCCCGTGCCGATGATTTCTTGAAGGAGCGCCTCGTGCTGAGAGGGCAAGAGACACAGCCCCCCACACTACCAGCGGCCCGTCGAGCGGCCCAATCCCAGCCGATTCCCCAGCCGAGCCCGTCCTGATACCGCCCCGAGCCCGGCCCGAGCCCGTCCTGATACCGCCCCGAGCCCGGCCCGATGCGACCCGATCGCGGCCGGGCCACCGTCCCGATTCCGGGCTCCCCCGACCTCAAGCCGTCCCAAACCCATCCCAGCTCCCCACCCGTGGGACGATGGAGGCTACGTATCGATCCGACCCGAGACCGCAGACACTGCGGACGCCTCAAGAATCAGGACCCTGCGTGCCCGCGATCCCCAGCCATGTGCCCGAGCCGAGCCGTACCGACCCGGCGCTGATCCGCAACTTCTGCATCATCGCGCACATCGACCACGGCAAGTCCACGCTCGCCGACCGGATGCTCCAGCTGACCGGTGTGGTGGAGCAGCGGCAGATGCGCGCCCAGTACCTCGACCGCATGGACATCGAGCGCGAGCGTGGCATCACGATCAAGTCCCAGGCGGTGCGATTGCCGTGGGCCCCCACCCACGACAAGAGCAGTACGCACATCCTCAACATGATCGACACGCCGGGGCACGTCGACTTCACCTACGAGGTCTCGCGGTCGCTGGCCGCGTGCGAGGGCACGATCCTCCTCGTCGACGCCGCCCAGGGCATCGAGGCCCAGACCCTCGCCAACCTCTACCTGGCGATGGAGAACGACCTCACGATCATCCCCGTGCTGAACAAGATCGACCTGCCGGCCGCGCAGCCCGAGAAGTTCGCCGAGGAACTCGCCAACCTGATCGGCTGCGACCCCGCCGACGTGCTCAAGGTCTCCGCCAAGACCGGCCTCGGGGTCGAGGCGCTGCTGGACAAGGTCGTCGCCGAGGTCCCGGCCCCGGTCGGCGTCAAGGACGCCCCCGCCCGCGCGATGATCTTCGACTCCGTCTACGACTCCTACCGGGGTGTCGTGACGTACGTCCGTGTCATCGACGGCCAGCTCAACAGGCGCGAGCGGATCCGGATGATGTCCACCGGCGCCACGCACGAGTTGCTGGAGATCGGCACCAACTCTCCGGAGATGCTCTCCGCCGACGGCCTCGGCGTCGGCGAGGTGGGGTATCTGATCACCGGTGTGAAGGACGTCCGCCAGTCCAAGGTCGGTGACACCGTCACCAGCATGCACAAGGGCGCCCAGGAGGCGCTCGGCGGTTACAAGGACCCCAGGCCCATGGTCTTCTCCGGTCTGTACCCGCTGGACGGCTCGGACTACCCCCTGCTGCGCGACGCGCTGGACAAGCTCCTGCTCAACGACGCCGCCCTGGTCTACGAGCCGGAGACCTCCGCGGCCCTCGGCTTCGGCTTCCGCGTCGGCTTCCTGGGCCTGCTGCACCTCGATGTGATCCGCGAGCGGCTGGAGCGTGAGTTCGGCCTCGACCTGATCGCCACCGCGCCCAACGTGGTCTACCGCGTGATCATGGAGGACGGTGTCGAGCACACCGTCACCAACCCGAGCGAGTTCCCCGAGGGCAAGATCAACGAGGTGTACGAGCCGGTCGTGCGCGCCACGATCCTCGCGCCGACCGAGTTCATCGGCGCGATCATGGAGCTGTGCCAGACCCGGCGCGGCACCCTGCTCGGCATGGACTACCTCTCCGAGGACCGGGTGGAGATCCGCTACACCCTGCCGCTCGCGGAGATCGTCTTCGACTTCTTCGACCAGCTGAAGTCGAAGACGCGCGGATACGCGTCGCTGGACTACGAGCCCACCGGCGAGCAGACCTCCAGCCTGGTCAAGGTTGACATCCTGCTGCACGGCGACAAGGTGGACGCCTTCTCGGCGATCACCCACAAGGACGCGGCGTACGCGTACGGCGTGCGGCTCGTCGCCAAGCTGCGCGAGCTGATCCCGCGCCAGGCCTTCGAGGTGCCCATCCAGGCAGCCATCGGCTCCCGGGTGATCGCCCGCGAGACCATCCGCGCCATCCGCAAGGACGTCCTCGCCAAGTGCTACGGCGGTGACATCTCCCGTAAGCGGAAGCTGCTGGAGAAGCAGAAGGAAGGCAAGAAGCGGATGAAGATGGTGGGTTCCGTGGAGGTTCCGCAGGAGGCCTTCATCGCGGTCCTGTCCAGTGATGACAACGCGGGGTCGGGCAAGGCCAAGAAGTAGCCGCCTCCTCCCTCGCGGCGCATCCCGCCCACCCCGGCAAAACGGACACGAAGGGGCCCGCTGTGCGAAAGCGCGGCGGGCCCCTTCGCATGTCACGAGTGGGCTCGAGTACGAAGTGACAGGGCGCGGAGACTTACGAACGGGCCGGTCGCCCT
>NZ_BAABCQ010000073.1:0-36144 GCF_039539045.1 Streptomyces marokkonensis | reverse complement strand
CCGGTTTCATCTGTTTCACGTGAAACAGATGAAACCGGCACACCTGGCCGTCTCTGCGCAGCGACCTGCGTGTACGACGGATGACCGGGCGCGTTGCGGCGGCGTGCGCGTAGACGAGCGACCCGCGCGACGGCGGCGAACCTACAGCTCCTTGCGGAACTCCTCCGACACCTTCAGGAAGATGTCGTTCGCCTCGCTCTCCCCGACCGTCACCCGCACGCCCTCACCCGGGAACGGCCGGATGACCACGCCGGCACGCTCGCAGGCGTCGGCGAAGGCGACCGTGCGCTCCCCCAGGCGCAGCCACACGAAGTTGGCCTGGGTCTCCGGCACCGTCCAGCCCTGCCCGCGCAGTGCGTCGACCACGCGCGTGCGCTCACACACCAGCGAACCGACCCGGCCGATCAGCTCGTCCTCCGCCCGCAGAGAGGCGATCGCCGCCTCCTGCGCGATCTGGCTCACGCCGAAGGGCACCGCCGTCTTGCGCAGCGCCGCCGCCACCGGCTCATGGGCGATCGCGAAGCCGACCCGCAGGCCGGCGAGTCCGTATGCCTTGGAAAAGGTGCGCAGGACACAGACGTTGGGCCGCTCACGGTAGATCTCGACACCGTCCGGCACCTCGGGGTCGCGGATGAACTCGCGGTAGGCCTCGTCGAGGACCACCAGCACATCGCTCGGCACCCGGTCGAGGAAGCCTTCCAACTCCTCGCGCCGCACCATCGTGCCCGTCGGGTTGTTGGGATTGCAGACGAAGATCAGCCGGGTCCGGTCGGTGATAGCGGCCGCCATCGCGTCCAGGTCGTGCACGTCACCCGGCGTCAGCGGCACCTTCACAGACGTCGCGCCACTGACCTGCGTAATGATCGGGTACGCCTCGAAGGAGCGCCAGGCGTAGATCACCTCGTCGCCCGGGCCCGAGGTCGCCTGGATCAGTTGCTGGGCCACGCCCACCGAGCCCGTCCCGGTGGCCAGGTGAGTCAGGGGCACCCCGAACCGGTCCGCCAGTTCGCTCATCAGGAACGTACAGGCCATGTCCGGGTACCGGTTGAAGGACGCGGCCGCGGCCGTCACCGTCTCCATCACGCCCGGCAGCGGCGGATAGGGGTTCTCGTTGGAGGACAGCTTGTAGGCCACCGGGCCGTCGGCCGCAGCGGGCTTTCCCGGCTTGTAGGTGGGAATACCCTCCAGTTCGGCGCGCAGCTTGGGGCTCGTCTCGCTCACCGCAGTCCTCCTCGTGACCACCACCGGAATCGAATACTTCTTACCCTATGAGGATTCGGCGCCGCTGCGTATAGGCGAGGCCAGACCTCGTCCGTCACACTCGCGCCACGGGAATCGGGGGCATCAGCACATGAAGGCGCACGATTCGGGGGCGCGCCGCACATATATCTACGCGCCGGTGGCTCACGCCGTAGCGCGCATCCCCCGTGCAGGTGAGTTGAGACCTCTTCGCAACATCCGCCACTTGGCAGGTCCTCACTGTCCGACACACCAGGTACAGGGGTGCTCAAGTCCAAGTGGCTTGGTTTCCGAGGCTATTACACCCTAGTGATCTTGCAGAAACGTGACTGTCAACGCATGCATATGCGTCCGCCCTACCCCACCCCATGAGCCCTACTATCGGCTCGCCATGACAGCAGCAGGGAAGCACCAGGTGAGCCGCGCGGAAACCTCACGTCGAGGCAGCCGGCCGGGCCGGGCGGGCATCAGGGACGTGGCCGCCGCCGCCGGAGTATCCATCACTACCGTCTCCGATGCCCTCAACGGCAAGGGCCGACTCCCGGATGCCACCCGGCGCCATGTGCGCGAGGTCGCCGACCGACTGGGCTACCGGCCCTCGGCCGCCGCCCGCACGCTGCGCACCGGCAAGTCCGGACTCATCGGCCTGACCGTCACCACGTACGGGGATGAACCTTTCACCTTCACCGAGTTCGCGTACTTCGCCGAGATGGCGCGTGCCGCCACGTCCGCGGCGCTCGCCCGTGGCTACGCCCTCGTCATCCTTCCGGCGACCTCGCGCCACGACGTGTGGTCCAACGTCGCCCTCGACGGCACGGTCGTCATCGACCCCTCGGACCACGACCCGGTCGTCAGCGAACTGGTACGCCAGGGTTTACCGGTCGTCTCCGACGGACGCCCGGCCGGCTCACTCCCCGTCACCGCCTGGGTCGACAACGACCACGAGGCCGCCGTCCTCGGCATCCTCGACCACCTGGCCGACGCCGGCGCCCGCAGGATCGGCCTGCTCACCGGCACGACGACCGACACGTACACCCATCTGTCGACCACCGCCTACCTGCGTTGGTGCGAGCGCGTCGGCCAGGCCCCGGTCTACGAGGCCTACCCGGCCCACGATCCGTGTGCCGGCGCGGTCGCCGCCGACCGGCTGCTCGCCCGCCCCGACCGGCCCGACGCCGTCTACGGCCTGTTCGACCCGAACGGCACCGACCTGCTCGCCGCCGCCCGCCGCTACGGGCTGCGCGTCCCGGAGGACCTGCTGCTGGTCTGCTGCAGCGAATCCACCGTGTACGCCAGCACCGAGCCACCCATCACGACCCTCTCACTGAAACCCCGCCGCATCGGCACGGCGGTGATCCAGGTCCTCATCGACGCCATCGAGGGGCTCGACTCGGACCAGCCGGTCGAGCAGGTGATACCGACCGAACTGATCGTGCGTACGTCGTCGCAGCGCCGCCCGCCCCGTACGACCGTCAGCCCTCCGCGGTCACCCGAGGGCGAGTAGGGCCGCCTCGGGGAACGCGGGGCCGGCCGACGCGGGAGCGGCGGGAGCATGAGCAAGTGCCATGCGGGGCCGAGGGCCGTGCCACCCAGGCACGGGTGCAGCCCCGCGGAGGCACGGCGGCATGCCGCGCGGAACGACGACGGGGAGTTCGGGGGCAGCGCCCGGCTCGTCCGGGGCCTGCCGATCCGCCGTCGCGGGCGGGGCAAGCCGGGCTCAATCAGGGCGAAAGCCACAGTGAACCGGAGTCCTGTCCTGATTCACCACCCCTGGGTCATCACACAGCGCGATCCGCATTCCTATGATGGGCCCACACACCGCGGGCCGCTGCGACCAGGCAGTCCGAAGCGGTGCAGATGCGGCGCGATGGTGGAGGGGTCGATGACTCAGGGGGCCGGTCAGGGACCCGAGGTGGAGCGGACGGCGACGGTACGCGACTTCCGGGTGCCCGCGTACGTCCACGAGACCACTCCGTACGCCGCCACCGGCACGCGCGCGGGAGAAGCCACTCCGCCCTCCGAGGAGGGGTACGAGGAAGCCCTCCCGGAGGGGTACACACCCACTCAGCGGGATCTGCCCGTCATCCGTCGGGGTGACACGGTCCAGGTGATCGTCGACCCCGAGCCGGTCCCGGCGCAGCAGCCCTCCAGGGGCCAGGGCCCACTGTTCGTCGTCGGCGACGTGCACGGCTACCTCGACGAGCTGCTGGCCGCCCTTCGGGAGAAGGGCCTCATCGACGCCGCCGGGCAGTGGTGCGCGGGCACCTCCCGCCTGTGGTTCCTCGGTGACTTCACGGACCGCGGCCCGGACGGTATCGGCGTCATCGACCTGGTGATGCGGCTGTCCGCCGAAGCCGCGGCGGCCGGTGGCTACTGCAAGGCGCTGATGGGCAACCACGAGCTGCTGCTGCTCGGCGCCAAGCGGTTCGGCGACACGCCCGTCAACTCCGGCGCGGGCACCGCCACCTTCCAGGCGGCCTGGCTGCTGAACGGCGGTCAGAAGACCGACATGGACCGACTGCAGGACCACCACCTGCAGTGGATGGCCCGTCTCGACGCCATGGAAGAGGTCGACGACCACCTCCTGGTCCACTCGGACGCCACCACCTACCTCGACTACGGCCGCTCCATCGAGGAGGTCAACGACACCGTCCGCGAGGCGCTCACACGCAACGACGCGGAAGAGGTGTGGGACCTGTTCCGCAAGTTCACCAAGCGCTTCTCCTTCCGCGACGAGGGCGGCGCCGACGCCGTGCGCTCCCTGCTGGACACGTACGGCGGCACGCGGATCGTGCACGGACACAGCCCCATCCCCTACCTGCTGGGCGAGGTCGGCTCCGAGGACGGCGAGGACGACACCCGTACAGCGGTGGAAGGACCTCACGTCTACGCGGACGGACTGGCCATCGCGATGGACGGCGGCGTGACCATGGCCGGAAAGCTGCTGGTCCAGCAACTGCCGCTCGACGCCTGACGGTTCACCGGACCGATCGCACCGCGGTCACGTCCGCACACGTCGGCACCCAATTTCTGGAAACCCCCTGTCACCACCCACCGTCACCGCTCTACCATCGGCTTATCCGTAGCAGGCTCCCCTCCGTTTCTGCCCGACGGCTCGTTGGCATGCGAGCCCCAAGCCCTACGGAGCATCGGGGGATGCACATGAACAGCGTTCCGCAGTACCTGTCGAACGAGGACCGCAAGGAGTACGAGCGGATCCTCGACGAGGCGCTGCGCTCCGCACCACACCGCCCGGAACTGGCCGCTGTCGGACGGCGGCTCAAGCCCGAACAACTGCGCACCATGGCACTCAACGCCACCGCCCTCATCACGGCGGCGGCCACGACCGAGTACCAGCACTACGTGAAGGTCCGCGAGGAACTGCGCCATCCGGCACCGTCCGCCCCGTCGTCGTCCACGCGCGAGTCCGGCTCCGACGAGCCGGGCACGAGCGCGGTGGGGTTCGCCGCCACCATGGGCGAGGTCGCCGAGGCGGCCGGCGCGGGTGCCGTCGCAGTCGTCGCCGTCCTGGCACCCGTCCTGGCCGGCACCGCCGCGGCGATCTTCCTGCTCGTCGGGTACATCCTGAAGATGCTCGATCCAGGGCAGGCCTTCGCACAGACCATGCTCGCCACCGGATGGGTGTTCGGCGCCGTGACCGCGGTGGCGATCCTCGTCGCCGCGGTGGGCCTGCTGCTCACCGCGCTGCGCAACCGCCCCTCCGCCGAGTCCCACTTCTACGACGAACGCGACGAGGAAGTGGTCCGGGCCAGGAATGCCTGGCACGACGCCCTGCTGGAACGCGGCATCCTGCCGTTCCTGCGCGAGGCACTGGCCGACCCGAGCACGGCGGCACTGCACCGTACGGGCCTGGCAAGGCCGAGCAGCCGCATGCCGCACCTCGGCTACGGCCGTCCCGGCTTCACGAGCCCCGACGGCGGCCCCGAGGCCGGTCCGCGTCCGCGCTACTCGAGTCCGGACTACAGCAGCCCGGACTTCGGCGGCCCGGAACACCGGCCCGAATAGCCACCGGCCCGGGCGGGCAAAGGATCAGAGGATGCCCGCCCGGCCGGCGGCAGTGATCCACAACGGGAACTCGGACAGCAGACGGTCGTACAGCTCCGGGTCCGGGACGGTGCTGATGTCGTCCACGGCGAAGAAACCGACGTTGTCGACGCGGCGGCCCGGCAGAGTGTCGAACCGCTCGAGGACCCCGTAGTTGGACCGCCCGAGACCCACGAACTGCCAGAAGACGGGCTCCTCCACCGCTTCCCGCAGCTCCCGCTCGATGTCGGCGTTGCGGTAGACACCACCGTCGGAGAAGAACAGCACCAGGGTCGGAGCCGACGCCGGGTTGTCCCGGACATAGGCCCGGATCTCGGCGATCACCTTCTGCTCCTCGTTCTGGATGCCGACCGCCCGCATGTCGACCTGCTCGGGGTGCAGGCCCTTCTTCCGACCACGGCGGAACAGGCTGATCTCTCCCACGCGTACGTGCAGACGGAGCCACTCGGGAAGCTCACCCAGGCGCAGGTCGGGCAGCCGGGCGGGATTCGAGGCGAAGGTCCATGCCTGCATCTCACCGTCGTCATCCAGCTGCGCGGCCACGGCGGCCATCCGCTCCACGACGTCCGTGACCACGCCCTTGGAGTAGAGGAAGGACATGGACCCGGAGGCGTCTAGGACCAGGATGACGCGCGCGGTGGCACCTGCCGCCCCGTGCTTGGTCAGGCTGACCGCGACCTGTTCCTTGCGCAGGGACAGCCGCTTGCGCATGTCCACGGGAAGCTGTTCCTCGCCCTTGGTGAGGCGGGGGCCGGAGTCGGTGGTCGCCTGCGGCGGGGCCGTCACCGTGGGCGGAGCAGTCGGAGCGGACGGCGCAGACGGAGCCGTCGATACGGGCGGTGGCGGGGACACCGGTGACGCCGGGGGCGGGGACTGCGCGGGAGCCGCTGTCGTGGACGGGGCGGGGGGCGCGGCAGCCGGGGGAGTGTCGTCCACACTGATGCCGAAGTCGGTGGCCAGCCCCGCGAGGCCGGTGGCGTATCCCTGCCCGACCGCACGGAACTTCCACTTCCCCTGGCGCCGGTACAGCTCGCCGCCGACCATGGCGGTCTCCGTCCCGGCCGTGATGTCGAACCGGGCCAGCTCGGTGCGGTTCCCGGCGTCCAGCAGGCGCAGGGACAGCCCCGGAACCTGACCGAACGTCCCGCCGTCAGCCGAGGCACACAGGGCGATGCGGTCGACGGTCGGTTCCACCGAGCGCAGGTCCACCTCGACGGCGTCGGTCGTGACACCCGCGCCGGAACCGTGGCCGTCCTGCTTGCCCAGATACCCCACCGCGTCGGAAGCGTGGCGAGGCTGGTTGTAGAAGACGAAGTCACCGTCGTCCCGCACCCGTCCGGCCGTGGTGAGCAGCAGCGCGGAGGCATCGACCTCCGGCACCCCCGGACCGGCGGACCAGACGAGTTCGGCACGCACCGCGGGAGAGTCGATGGCGAGGTTGGCGCCCTTGCTCAGGGAGGTGGCTGTCATGCGCCCAGTCTGCCCAGCCGAACCCCTCGGTGGGGAGGGGGCAGGCCCCGGCGACCGCTCCTGCCCGCCCGACCTTCCTACGGCTGGGTGTCCCGACAGAGGCAACGCCGCGCCCAGGGCCGGACGGATACCGGCGCTACGCGGCCGCCGGCTCGTCCGGTGTGGTGGTCCCTCCCGGAAAGCCATCGGTCCCCGGCTCACACTGAGCGCCCCGCCACACCTACACGGGACGGCTCAGCGTGAGGTCGGAGCGGAGGGTGCTCAGTCGGCCAGCGGCAGATACACCCGGTTCCCGCTTGCCGCGAACTCCTTCGACTTCTGGGCCATGCCCGCCTCGATCTCCGCCTTGCTGCCTCCGTGGTCACGTCGGATGTCGTGCGAGATCTTCATCGAGCAGAACTTCGGCCCGCACATGGAGCAGAAGTGGGCCGTCTTGGCGGGCTCGGCCGGCAGCGTCTCGTCGTGGAACTCCCGTGCCGTATCCGGGTCGAGGGCCAGATTGAACTGGTCCTCCCACCGGAACTCGAAGCGGGCGTCCGACAGTGCGTCGTCCCACTCCTGCGCGCCTGGGTGCCCCTTGGCGAGGTCGGCGGCATGGGCGGCGATCTTGTAGGTGATGACCCCGGTCTTGACGTCGTCACGGTTGGGCAGGCCCAAATGTTCCTTGGGCGTGACGTAGCAGAGCATGGCCGTGCCCCACCAGGCGATCATCGCGGCACCGATGCCGGAGGTGATGTGGTCGTACGCCGGCGCGACGTCCGTCGTCAGGGGGCCGAGCGTATAGAACGGAGCTTCATCGCAGATCTCCTGCTGAAGGTCGATGTTCTCCTTGATCTTGTGCATCGGGACGTGGCCCGGGCCCTCGATCATGGTCTGTACGTTCAAACGTTTGGCGATCCGGTTGAGTTCCCCGAGCGTGCGCAACTCGGCGAACTGCGCCTCGTCGTTGGCGTCCGCGATCGAGCCCGGCCGCAGGCCGTCGCCGAGTGAGTACGTGACGTCGTAGGCGGCGAGGATCTCGCAGAGCTCCTCGAAGTTGTCATAGAGGAACGACTCCCTGTGGTGCGCCAGGCACCATGCCGCCATGATCGAGCCGCCACGCGAGACGATGCCGGTCTTGCGGTTCGCGGTGAGCGGCACATACGCCAGGCGCACTCCGGCGTGGACCGTCATGTAGTCCACACCCTGCTCGGCCTGCTCGATGACGGTGTCCCTGTAGATTTCCCAGGTCAGCGCCTCCGCCCGGCCGTCCACCTTCTCCAGGGCCTGGTAGAGCGGCACTGTCCCGATGGGAACGGGGGAGTTGCGCAGCACCCACTCGCGCGTGGTGTGGATGTTGCGGCCTGTGGACAGGTCCATGACGGTGTCGGCACCCCACCGGGTCGCCCAGGTCATCTTGTCGACCTCCTCCTCGATGGAGGACGTCACCGCGGAGTTGCCGATGTTGGCGTTGACCTTCACCAGGAACCGCTTGCCGATGATCATCGGCTCGATCTCCGGGTGGTTGACGTTGGCGGGGAGTACGGCCCGGCCGGCTGCAATCTCCTCACGGACCACTTCCGGCGAGACGCCCTCCCTCACGGCCACGTACTCCATCTCGGGCGTGATCTCGCCCCTGCGTGCGTACGCGAGCTGCGTGACGGCGTCGCCGCCCCTCCCCCTGCGCGGCTGACGCGGCCGTCCGGGGAAGACGGCGTCGAGGTTGCGCAGGCCGCCGCGCGGAGAGGTGTGCTTGATTCCGTCGTCCTCGGGACGAACGGGGCGGCCCGCGTACTCCTCGGTGTCGCCGCGGGCAATGATCCAGTTCTCACGCAGCGGAGACAGCCCCCTGCGGACGTCCGTGTCGACGTGCGGATCGGTGTACGGGCCCGACGTGTCGTACAGCGTGACCGACTGCCCGTTGGTGAGGCGCACCTGCCGGACCGGCACGCGCAGGTCGGGGCGCGAGCCCTCGACGTACGCCTTGTGCCAGCCGATGGACTCTCCGGCCTCTGTGGGCTCCTCCTGGGCGGAGTTCTGCGTGGAGGCAGGCGTGCGTGCGTCCTTGATGGTCATGAGACCTACTCCCTACGCCGGCATTACCCGGTAACAGGTTCGGCGGTCGACGCAGCGGCTTCCGTCTGCTGACGCTTCGTGGGGAACGTCACTCGGATTCGGTGACGTTTCCCGTGAAACATCGCTGGGACGGAGGTCAGCGCCCTCTCAGCCCGGTGCTCCGAGCTCCCGCGTGTACAAAGGTGCCTCCACGCTAGCGTCAATTCGGGCGCGGTGAACAGAGGGCCTCCCAGGTTCTTGCGATGATCGGCCGGTGACCACACCGCAGCATCCCCCGTTTCCGCCGCACGAGCCCCGCCCGGGACCGAGTGCCGAGGACCACAATGGCCGCGTAGCCGGGCACGCCCCCGTCGGCCGTCACAACGCGGGCAGTGGCAGACATGACACGAGCGACGGGCACAGTGCGGGCAGTGGGCACGGTGCCGGAGACGGTGGTTCCGGGGGACACGGGGGCGGGGGCGGTGGCGGGCATACGCACGGGCACGGGCACGGGCACGGGCACGGGCCGGCGGCGCCCGTCTCCCGGCACCTGAGAAAGGTCATCGCCGCGGTACTCATCCCGTTCGCCACGGCCGTGCTGATCGGGCTCGCGGTGCTGTGGCCGGGCGGTGCCCCGCCGCACGAACGCACCGGAGTGGGCTTCGACCGGCAGACGGAGAAGGGCACAGTCACCAAGGTGGTCGAACTGAGCTGCCAGTCCGTCAACGCCTCGGGCGTCCCCCCGACCGGCGACACCTCCACCGCCGAGGGCTCCTCCGCGGTGCAGCAGGCGAACGGCGACTGCAAGCGGGCGACGATCCGCGTCGACAGCGGCGGCGACAAGGGCCGTACGTTCACCGAGATCGTGCAGCCGGACCAGTCACGGCAGTTGCGGGAGGGGCAGAAGGTCGTGGTCGCCTACGAGCCCTCCGCGCCAAAGGACCTGCAGTACTCGGTGACCGACATCAACCGTCGGCTCCCGTTGGCCCTCCTCGCCGGCATCTTCGCCCTCGCCGTCGTGGTCGTCGGACGGCTGCGGGGCCTCATGGCCCTGGTCTCGCTGGCCATGAGCTTCCTGCTGCTGAACTTCTTCATCCTGCCCGCGATCCTGCAGGGGTCGAACCCGCTGGCCGTGGCGGTGGTCGGGGCCAGCGCCATCATGCTGATCGCGCTGTATCTGTGCCACGGCCTGTCGGCCCGTACATCCGTGGCGGTACTCGGCACCCTGATCTCGTTGCTGCTGATCGGCGTTCTCGGATCGCTGTTCATCGACTGGGCCGCGCTGACCGGGAACACGGACGACAACACCGGCCTCATCCACGGCCTGTACCCGACGATCGACATGAGCGGCCTACTGCTCGCCGGGGTCATCATCGGCTCACTCGGTGTCCTCGACGACGTGACGGTCACCCAGACATCGGCCGTCTGGGAACTGCACGAGGCCAACCCGACGATGGGCCGGCGCGCGCTGTACCGCGCGGGCATCCGTATCGGGCGGGACCACATCGCCTCGGTCGTCAACACGCTGGTCCTCGCCTACGCGGGTGCCGCGCTGCCGCTGCTGCTGCTGTTCTCGATCGCGCAGAGCGGGGTGGGGATGGTCGCCAACAGCGAGTTGGTCGCGGAGGAGATCGTGCGCACACTGGTCGGCTCCATCGGCCTGGTGGCGTCCGTCCCGGTCACCACGGCGCTCGCGGCCCTCGTCGTGTCGGCCGACCGGCCGGGCGGCAATCGACCGGTCGACCGTCCGGTGGCACAGGCCTCTGGGACGACGCCGGATACCGGTGCGGCTCCCGTTCGCGGACGGGGTCGCCGCCGTAAGCGCTGACTCAGCGCCGACCGGCCCTGGCGAAGCGTTACGCCACCGCCGTGGAGCTGACGTAACGGTTCAGCCCGCGCTCTGCTCCTCCGCCAGGATGCGGTCCAGGGCCTCGTCGAGGTGGGCGTCGAAGTCGGCGAGCGCGCCCTCCTGTCCCAGAGGGACCAGCTTGTCGGTCCGGTCGAGGAACGCCACCAGGGGTGCCGCAGACGAACGGAACAGCGCCTGGTCGCTGCCGACCTGAAGCCTGATCAGCACCTCGGCCAGCGGCTCGGGATCGACCGGGGCGATACGCACGTCACCGTCGCCGCACGGCCGGCCCACCCCGTCGACCAGCAACTCCCGGCCGAAGGCCCAGGTCACCGGCGCGTCCCCGGGCAGATGGAAGGTCAGTCGCACGGCGTAGGGATCACAGGTCTCGTAGCGCAGCTCCACGGGAATGCGGAAAGAGAGTTCCTCGGACACGAGAAAGCTCATCATGACCTCTGCCTGTACGGACTCGCCCATCGCCTACCCCGTCATTCGCCGTCGACTGTCCGGGAATCAAACCTCTAACACTGATGGCATCTTGCTTAACGTACACACCAGATCACAAGGAGTGAGTTTTCAGATACTGATAGAGATCGCGAGTGACCCCAGAAGCCGTCCCACCTCATGCTGCAGCCGGTCCGCCGCGGACAGCAGCCGACCGGCCTGTTGGAGAGGGAGGGAAATGGCCATCGTCGCCGCCGTGGTGCCGACGGTGATCGGGATCGCCGCGCACACCGTCCCCAGGGCATACTCCTGGCGTTCGGTCACCGGCGTCATCCGCCGCACGCGTTCCATTCGCTTCAGCAGACTGTGGCCGTCGCGCACCGAGTACGGCGTGACCGGCTGCACGGGGTACCGGTCCAGGTGGTCACGGCGGGCATCCTCGTCCAGCTGCGACAGCAGGCACTGCCCGATGGCGTGCGCGTGCCCGGTCTCTCGGAAATCCGCCCACTCCTCCACCGCCGGATTGCCCGGTGTGTCGGAGACGCACCTGATCTCGATCTCGCCGTCGCGGTACATGGCGTAATAGACGGGGACGCCGATCGTGTCGCGCATGTGCGCCAGCGCGTCGACCACCGTGCTGCGACGTTTCTGCTCTGCTCCGCTGCTGCTCAGCCGCTCGGCGGCCTCGCCGAGGAAGAACAGCCCCTTCTCACGGCGCAGGTATCCCTCGTGCACCAGAGTGCGCAGCAGGTGGTACGCCGTGGGCAGTGCCAGGCCCGCCTCACGGGCCAGTTGCTTGGCGGGGGCTCCGTACTCGTGCTCGGCGACGCACTCCAGAAGGCGCATCGCCCGCTGCACGGAGCCGATGAGAGTCGCGGTCGGAGGGTCCGCGGAGGAAGCCCTGGCGGGTGTCCGAGGCGTCGAGTGGGGCTGCACGGGCAGTGCGTGCAGCGGAACGAATGCGGTGTCAGCCGTGGCCAAGGGGCACTCCCGGAACGCGAGGGGGCAGCCCGTGCGGGGAACACGGGTGGGGGTGTACGCCACTCACGGGGTCGCCCCCGCGTGGAGTTCCGGACTCTAATCGCCGATCACCGCTCGCCGACGGCCCGTCCGGGAAACTTCCCTCGCGCGAGGGAACCGGCTATTCCTGTTACCGCCGCCGGTTCCCCACGGCTCTCACCAGTCGCTGCGTGACGAAGAACTCGACATGAACTTGCGTACGACGTAGATCAGTCCGCCGACGAGTGCGACGAAGACCAGCAGCTTGAACAGCAGTCCGATCACGAAGCCGACCACACTGGCGATCAGCCCGCCGAACACGACCAGGGCGATGACCGGCACCGCGATCCACTTCACCCACCATGGCAGTCCCGTGAAGATCTCTCGCATCGCCCTCGTCCTTACCTTTCCGCCCGTTCGAGTGCCGGGTCCTCGGGTGGCCCGGTATCCCTCTGGGAATCTTCTGTTGTCCTGCACTCGATGCTAGGGCCGCGAGGGTCCCGGCAGGGCCCTCGCATCCCTTGTCTCCCCCTGACCGATCCCCTAGGGAACCCCGGGGGGCGCGGCTCAGCTCTCGGGCGGAGAGAACACCACCAGAACCCGCAGGTCCTCGCTGATGTGATGGAACTTGTGCGCGACCCCGGCCGGCACGTACACCACACTGCCGCGGGCGACCTGGGTCGTCTCCATGCCCACGGTGATCGCGGCCCGCCCGCTCACCACGAAGTACACCTCGTCCTGCCCGTGCGGCTGCTGCGGGTCGGCCGTACCCGCGTCGAGGGCGTACAGACCGACCGACATGTTCCGTTCGCGCAGGAACTGCAGGTAGGCACCGTCGTTGGCGGCACGCTCCGCCTCCAGTTCGTCCAGCCGGAATGCCTTCATCGCCTCGTCCGCCCCTGCCTCACCGTTCGTTTCCGATCGCGTCTGCCACGATCAGACACATGAAGAATTTTCTAGTCAAGACGATCGCCAACGCCGGCGCCCTCGCGGTCGCCGTGTGGCTGCTCGACAAGATCACCCTGACCGGAGGCAGCACCGGCGAGAAGACCGCCACCCTCATCGTCGTCGCACTGGTGTTCGGCCTGGTGAACATGCTGGCCAAGCCGATCGTGCAGCTACTGACCTTCCCACTGTTCATCCTGACCCTCGGGCTGTTCACGCTGGTGGTCAACGCGCTGATGCTGTTGCTCACATCGTGGCTGGCCGACAAGCTCGACCTGAGCTTCCACGTCGACGGCTTCTGGACCGCCGTCCTGGGCGGACTGATCATCTCAATCGTCTCCTGGGCCCTCAACGCGTTCCTGCCCGACAAGGACTGATCCCGATGACCTACCGCGTCTGCTTCGTGTGCACGGGCAACATCTGCCGCTCTCCGATGGCCGAGGCCGTCTTCCACGCGCGCGTGGTGGACGCCGGGCTGGACGGCCTGGTCGAGGCCGACAGCGCCGGCACCGACGGCTGGCACGAGGGCGAGGGCGCCGATCCCCGCGCCGTGACCGTCCTGGAGGAGAACGGCTACGGCGTCGCCCACACGGCCCGCCAGTTCCAACCGTCCTGGTTTTCCCGCCTCGACCTCGTCGTCGCCCTCGACACCGGCCACCTGCGGGCCCTGCGCCGCCTCGCGCCCACAGAGCAGGACGCGGTCAAGGTGCGGCTGCTGCGCTCCTACGACGCCGCCGCCGACCGTGGCGATCTCGACGTGCCCGACCCCTATTACGGGGGAGTCGACGGCTTCGGGGAATGCCTTGAAATGGTGGAGACGGCGAGCACCGGGCTGCTCGCCGCGGTGCGCGAGCAAGTGGAAGGACGGGCGGCATGAGCGATCCCGCCACGAACGACGGAGCCGGTACGGGCGCGAGGGGGGTCCCTGCCGGCGCCGGGCACGGCACGCGTGCGGTACGGGCCGGACTGCCCGATCCCGTCAAGCACGAGCCGACGCTGCCCGGCCCCGTGTTCGCCGCCCACTTCCATCTGCCGGGCGAGCCGACCGGGCCGTACACCTACGGCCGCGACGAGAATCCGACCTGGACACTCCTCGAGCGCGCCGTCGGTGAGCTGGAGGCGCCCGGGCAGGACGACGTCGAGACACTCGTGTTCGCCTCCGGCATGGCCGCGATCTCCTCGGTGCTCTTCTCGCAGCTGCGTGCCGGTGACGCGGCCGTCCTG
This sequence comes from Streptomyces marokkonensis, assembly GCF_039539045.1. Lineage (NCBI taxonomy): Bacteria > Bacillati > Actinomycetota > Actinomycetes > Kitasatosporales > Streptomycetaceae > Streptomyces > Streptomyces marokkonensis. The sequence goes on along the minus strand of NZ_BAABCQ010000073.1, from coordinate 21,875 downwards.
CCCGACGACGGCTACCAGGCGCTGCCGCTGGTCCGGGCCCAGCTGGAGGCGTACGGCATCGAGGTACGCACCGCGCCGACCGGCGGGGACGCCCAGCTCGACATCCTGGACGGAGCAAAACTGCTGTGGATCGAGACGCCGTCGAACCCCGGGCTCGACGTGTGCGACGTCCGACGGCTCGTCAGGGCGGCCCATGCGTGTGGCGCCCTGGTCGCCGTCGACAACACGCTCGCCACGCCCCTCGGACAGCGACCGCTGGAGCTCGGTGCCGACTTCTCGGTAGCCAGCGGCACCAAGCAGCTCACCGGCCACGGTGACGTCCTGCTGGGTTACGTGGCCGGCCGCGACGCCGATGCAATGGCCGCCGTAAGGCGCTGGCGCAAGATCGTCGGTGCGATCCCCGGCCCCATGGAGGCCTGGCTCGCACACCGTTCGATCGCCACCCTCCAGCTGCGTGTGGACCGGCAGAACGCCACCGCGCTCAAGGTGGCCGAAGCCCTCCGGACGCGGCCCGAGGTCACCGGACTGCGGTACCCGGGGCTGCCCGACGACCCCTCGCACACCGTCGCCTCGCAGCAGATGATGCGCTTTGGGTGCGTCGTCTCCTTCACACTGTCCACGCGCGCCCGTGCCGATCGTTTTCTCGACGCGCTGCGGCTCGTGGACGACGCGACCAGCTTCGGCGGGGTCCGGTCCACGGCCGAGCGGCGCGGACGCTGGGGCGGCGACGCGGTGCCGGAAGGCTTCGTCCGGCTGTCGGTCGGCGCGGAGGACCCCGAGGACCTGATCGCTGATCTGCTGCGCGCGCTGGAGGAATCGGCGAACTGACCGCGGCCGCACAGCGACCGTACCGTGTCCGGCCGGGTACGACGAACGGTCCGAGCCTCCCCCCTCGTGGCTCGGACCGCCCTCCGTTTCCGCGCGTGAAGAACCGCGGAGTCAAGGCTAGTTGACTCCGCGTCAGTGTCCAATCACAGTAACGACAGCGACCTATCGACATATTTATAGTTGAGCGCGGCCGACGGGCTGGAGGAGGACGGTGGAGGGGGAGGATTTCTCGTGGACCTGGCCTTGCTGCGCACTTTCGTGACCGTGCACCGAGCCGGTTCCTTCACCCGCGCGGCAGCCCTGCTCGGCGTCTCCCAGCCTGCCGTCACCTCACAGATCCGCACTCTGGAACGGCAGCTCGGGCGCCCCCTGTTTCTGCGGCAGGCCCGCGGCGTCACCCCGACGACCATCGGTGACGAACTCGCCCACAAGGCCGCCCCACACCTCGACGCCCTGGTGGAGATCGCCGAAAGCGGGGTGGACGACGACTCCTCGCTGAGGACTTTGCATCTCGCCGGCCCTCCCGAGTTCACCGCCGAGCGGGCACTTCCCGTACTCACGGAGCTCACCGGCGAGGACGGACAGGTCTTCGCCCTGCGCGCTTCGTTCGGCAACGCCGAGGAGGCCCTCGAGGGCCTGGCCGCCGGGCGTCACGATTTGGCCATCGGCACGGCCCGGCCACGCGGTTCGCTCCTCACGGCGACTCCGCTCTGCGACGAGGAGCATGTCCTGGTCGCCGCGCCACGCTGGGCGGAGCGGACCGGCGCCGCAGAGCTCCGCCTCACCGTCGCACCTGCTCTGAAACACATTCCCGTCGTCGAGGTGCACGAGTCGCTGCCCTTTGTCGCCCGCTACTGGGCGTCCGTCTTCGACACCCGCCCTGCCGCCCCTGGCACGGTCATCGCCCCCGACCTGCGTGCGGTACTCGCCTGTACGGTCGCGGGGGCCGGGCTCGCCGTACTGCCCCGCTACCTGTGCGCCGAGGCACTGGAGCGCGGTGCCGTCGTCGCTCTGCATGACCCGGCGGTACCACCGCTGCGCACCTACTTCCTGGTGGTGCGTACCGGCACGTTGGCGATGCCGCACATTGCCCGCGCCCATGAGGGGCTGCTGCGGGCGGCCGCCGACTGGAACTGAGCCAACGGGTTCGCGCGGTGAGCGCCCAGATGTTTCACGTGGAACCAGCCGGGCCACATCTTCCCCATGACCGTCCGACCCGTGGTCAAGCGCACCGCCCGCGCCGTTCTCCTGGACGGCGACCACCTGATCCTGATCAAGCGCACCAAGCCCGGTGTCGATCCCTACTGGGTCACTCCCGGAGGAGGAGTGGAGCCGGATGACAACACCGTCGTGGACGCCCTGCATCGCGAGGTGTACGAGGAACTCGGCGCCAAGATCACCGACGTGGTCCCGTGTTTCGTGGACACGGTGGAACACATCGGTGAGGACGAGGGCGCGACCGGCGTGAAGGTGCAGCACTTCTTCGTCTGCCACCTGGAGTCCATGGATCCGGCTCTGCGTCACGGCCCCGAGGTCGACGAGCCCGCCGGTGAGTACGAGATCGTCAGGGTGCCGTTCACCCGGGTCGGGATTGCCTCCGTCCACCTCGTACCGCTGTCGCTGCGGCACTACCTGGACGGCAACATCGAGGGTGTGCGTGCCATGCACGCCCCTGACCTGGACTGACACCGGCGAGGGGCTGCCGACCGCCGCCGCGTCCAGCGGATGACGGGCCGCTGTGCGCTCGGCCACAGCATGGCCAAAAGATCGCGTGTTCCACCGGAAAGTGGTGGACGCGGACCACTGTTGTCGGACAGCCTGACCTGCGTGCCGACACCTTCCCTCGCCTCTCTGCCGATCCGCCGTCTGACGCTCCGCGATCTCAGCGCATGCGCCGACCTGTCCGAAGACCGGGGGTGGCTGCGCGAGGAGCACAAGTGGGGATTCCTCCTCACAGCCGGGAAGGGCTACGGCATCGACGACCCGGAAGGCGGTCTTGTCAGCGCCTGCACCGTCACCGAGTACGGGCCGCGGGAACAGCCCTCCCTCGCCGCCATCGGCATGGTGCTGGTCGCCGAGCGGCACGCCCGCCAAGGCGTCGGACGTCGGCTGATGCGTCACGTCGTCTCCGCGCTGGGCCCCACTCCCCTGACCCTCCACGCGACTCCGTACGGCCGGCCGCTCTACGAGGAGCTCGGCTTCAAGGCCACCGGCCGGGTGGAGATGGTACGCGGACGCTTCGCTCCGGGCGGACCCGCACCCCGGGTCGCCACGCGCGCGGCCACGGCCGAGGACCTCACCGCGATCCTTCGGCTCGACGAGGAGGTGTTCGGCGCCGACCGCACCCACATCATCACGCGGCTGCCGGCCTTCGCCGACAAGCTGCGTGTCGCCGAGGAGCACGGCCGACTCATCGGTTACGCCGCCGCCTGGCCCAATATGGACACCCACGTCGTAGGCCCCCTGATCGCCCGCGACACGGAGACGGCCAAGGCGCTCATCGGCTCCCTCGCCGCGCGCACCGACCGCCCGCTGCGCACGGACATCGACGTACGGCACGAGGAGTTGCTGGCCTGGGCGAAGGCGCACGGCCTCGCCTCCCTCGCGCCCAACGTGGTCATGACGTACGGAATCGCCGAGCTGCCCGGAGACTGGAACCGGCGGTTCGCGCCGCTCACGGTGGCGGCGGGCTGACCGCGGCGGGCCGTCTCTCGTTGGCAACGGCGTCGGGTACGACGAAGCCGGTTCTCCGTAAGGCGCGTGGCGGTGTACGGATGCGCCGCTCGTGATGAACAGCAGCGGGCCGGTCCACCGCCTTGGGCAACGTGGGGAAGAGGCCGCCGGGCCGGCTCGACGACCGAGGTCTGCCTGAGCGCTACCTGTGCCCCACCGGCCATCGCGGCATCTCCACCAACGCCACCGGGACCGGCATCAAGATGACGAGCGAGACGCGCCGCCTTGAGGCGAGCCCACGCCGTGCCGCCTTCCTGCTACCTCTGCGTAAGGTGCGGCCATGGGAGATCTTGAAGTACGCCCCACCACCGAGGACGACATCCCAGCGGTCGTCGCGATGCTCGCCGACGACCCCTTGGGCGCCCAACGGGAGTCACCGGACGACCTGGGCCCCTACCTGGTCGCGTTCGAGCGGCTCAGTACCGATCCGAACCAGCACCTCATCGTCGCAGTCCGCGACGACCGCGTCGTCGGCACCCTCCAGTTGACGATCATCCCCGGCCTGTCCCGGCGCGGCGCCACCCGATCCCTCATCGAGGGTGTCCGGGTCCACGCCGCCGAACGCGGCAGCGGGCTGGGCACCCAGCTCATCGAGTGGGCGGTCGACGAGTCCCGTCGGCAGGGCTGCCACCTGGTGCAGCTCACCTCCGACAAAACCCGTACGGACGCCCACCGCTTCTACGAGCGCCTCGGCTTCTCGGCCTCGCACACGGGCTTCAAGCTGCAGCTCTGAGTGGACGCTCCGCCTGAGCTGCTCTCCGTGGTGCCCTGTTTCACGTGAAACAGGGCACCACACCCACGGCTCCGGTCGAGATGCCTAGCCGATCCCTTGCCACCCCTTCGGGTCCACTCCTCCCGGCACAGGGGCCCCTTCGTCGTACGGCTGACGCGTGAACACGAACGACCCCAGATCCAGGTGACTCACGGAACCGTCCGGGCGCCGCACGGCTCGCAGGGATTCCCCGGCGTAGTAGCCCTCGAGCCCTGTCCACGTGCCCTCACCGTTCGCCCGGAAGCATGAGCGGCGGCCATAGCCCGACAGCGGCTCCAGCGAGACTCCCCCACCGGACATCAGCCGCAGGGCAAACGCCTGGGTCCCCCAGTACCACTGCCCGGCCAACTCCAACACAGAGGTGTCGACCTCCGGCAGGGGACGCCACGGTCCGGGGATCCGGGGCTCCGCCTCGGCGACGATGCGCACGAGATCGGCACCGACCCAGGCCGGCAGCGGCCCGGACGTGCAGTTGGTCAGTACCACCGCGGCAACGTCGTCCTCCACGCTGATGGTGAGGTTCGCCAGGAAACCCGGCAGGGAGCCGGAGTGCCCCACGAGCAGCCGTCCGTCCCAGCGCCGGAGCTGCAGACCGAGGCCGTACGCGGCTCCGTCCACAACATCCACGGCCTCGGTCGGCGCCGCGGGCTCTCGCATCTCGCGCACGGTCTCCGCGCTCAGCACCCTGTCGTCCCCCTTCGTCAGGAAGACGGCGAACCGTGCCAGGTCCGCGGTGGTGGACCATAGCTGCCCGGCAGGGGCCATCCGCCCGAGGTCTTCGGCAGGCTCGGCCATCAGCACATCCGCCCACGGATGTACCGCCCAGCCACCGGCGTGTGGCATCAGAGGGCGTCCGGTCGTGCGGCCCAGCCCCAGCGGTTCCAGCACCTCCCGCCGCAGGACCTCCTCCCACGGAGCGCCACGCACCTTCTCGACCAGCGCGCCGAGCAGGGTATAGCCGGGGTTCGAGTAATGGTGCCGACGGCCCGCCGGGTGCAGGAGTGGCTGCTTGCCCAGCACATCGGCAAGTTCGGGCCGCAGAGAACCCGGCGTGCGCTCCCACCACGGTGCGGGCGACTCGGCGGCCAACCCGCCCGAGTGCGCCAGCAACTCGGCGATGGTGGCCTCGCCCGCCCCGGTACCCGGCAGGTGCTTCTCCAGCGGGTCCCCGAGGTCGAGCACTCCCTCGTCACGCAGTCGCAGAACGAGAACAGCGGTGAACGTCTTGGTGATCGAGCCGATCCGGTACTGCACGTTCTCGTCCGGGCCGTGTCCTTCGACCGAGGTCCGGGCCCCGTGCCACACGGCACGCCCGTCCCGGACGACCGCGGCGACGAGCGACGGGGTGCGCCCTTCGGTCTGTGCCACGGCGATCCGGTGCAGCAGCGCCCGGCGGGTGGCGGGGAGCAACTCTTCCTGTTGTGTCGTCATGCTTCCAGTCCATCGGCCCGGGCATCCCAAGTCGAGCCGATTTCCCGTGCCGGGGATCAGGTCTGCGCCATGTCCACGAAACGCGAGTAGTGGCCCTGGAAGGCAACGGTGATCGTCGCCGTCGGGCCGTTACGGTGCTTGGCCACGATCAGGTCGGCCTCGCCCGCACGCGGTGACTCCTTCTCGTAGGCGTCCTCGCGGTGCAGCAGGATGACCATGTCGGCGTCCTGCTCGATGGATCCCGACTCACGCAGGTCGGAGACCATCGGCTTCTTGTCGGTGCGCTGCTCGGGGCCACGGTTCAGCTGGGAGAGCGCGATGACTGGCAGTTCCAGCTCCTTGGCCAGGAGCTTGAGGTTACGGGACATGTCCGAAACCTCCTGCTGACGGCTCTCCGCACGCTTGGAACCGCCGGACTGCATCAGCTGGAGGTAGTCGATGATGACCAGTTTGAGATCGTTGCGCTGCTTGAGACGGCGGCACTTGGCGCGGATCTCCATCATCGACAGGTTCGGAGAGTCGTCGATGTAGAGCGGAGCCGCCGAGACGTCCGGCATCCGGCGGGCCAGACGGGTCCAGTCATCGTCCGTCATCGTGCCGGACCGCATGTGGTGCAGCGCGACGCGAGCCTCGGCGGACAGCAGTCGCATCGCGATCTCGTTGCGCCCCATCTCGAGGGAGAAGATCACGCTCGGCAGGTTGTTCTTGATCGATGCGGCTCGCGCGAAGTCCAGCGCGAGGGTCGACTTGCCCATGGCGGGACGCGCCGCGATGACGATCATCTGGCCGGGGTGCAGGCCGTTGGTCAGCGAGTCGAAGTCCGTGAATCCCGTCGGCACACCGGTCATCTCGCCGCTGCGCGACCCGATCGCCTCGATCTCGTCGAGCGCGCCCTCCATGATGTCGCCGAGCGGCAGGTAGTCCTCGCTGGTGCGCTGCTCGGTGACGGCGTAGATCTCCGCCTGGGCACGGTTGACGATCTCGTCGACATCGTCGTCGGCCGCGTATCCCATCTGCGTGATCCGTGTGCCGGCTTCCACAAGACGGCGCAGGACGGCACGCTCGTGCACGATCTCCGCGTAGTACGCGGCGTTCGCTGCCGTCGGCACGGTCTGGACGAGGGTGTGCAGATACGAGGCCCCGCCGACCTTGTTGATCTCACCGCGCTTGGTGAGCTCGGCGGCGATCGTGATGGGGTCGGCCGGCTCGCCCTTGGCGTAGACGTCGAGGATGGCCTGGTACACCGTCTCGTGGGCCGGCTTGTAGAAGTCGTGGCCCTTGAGGATCTCGACGACGTCGGCGATGGCGTCCTTGGACAGAAGCATGCCGCCGAGGACGGACTGCTCGGCATCAAGGTCCTGCGGCGGCACCCGCTCGAACGACGGCCCGCCGCTGTCCCAAGCAGCGTGGTCCGGACCGCGCTCATGCTGATCGTCGCGGCCGCGGCCCCCGTCACTGCGGCGGCGGGAAGCGGGCAGACGATCGCTGGGACCGCTGTCGGCCCACGGGTCGTCCAAGGGCTCGGAAATGCTCACCGAGCCACCTCCTCCTGTCCGCCGAGCGGACCTCGCCGTGCCCTCATTTCTACGGCACGGCACTGACAAATAGGACGCCCAACTCCGGTTCTGACGCGTCGGCTTTGTGTCGGTTCACAAGTCGGCGGACGGAGCATGTGCCGGACCACCGTAGGCCTGCCGGCACCGTCAGCCAATCTGGTTATCCACAGGCCATGTGGACGACAGGCCAGATGCTGTGGAGAACTCGCCCAAACCTGTGCACGACCCAGTGGACAGCCCTGTGAACAAGCCCTCGACCTCACCTGGAAACCCACCCTGAGCTGCACCTTCACCATCCACTCCCTGTGCAGGAGAAAAACTTTCGCACTTGGACCGAGATCGCTTCTCACCGTGCCCGGAAGCACACGCGGCGAGACGACACGTAAGGGTCACCGACACTTTGCATCTCTTACCTGTGGACGATTAGATTGGTGCTCATGACACAGGCCCCCGCGCGCTCCCGGACCGCACGGCGACGGCACGACCGAGAGATCGTCGTGCTCGCCGTCCCGGCCTTCGGCGCGCTCGTCGCCGAGCCCCTCTTCGTCATGGCCGACAGTGCGATCGTCGGCCATCTCGGCACCGCACAGCTCGCCGGACTCGGCATCGCCTCGGCGCTGCTCACCACAGCCGTCAGCGTCTTCGTCTTCCTGGCCTACGCCACCACGGCGGCCGTCTCCCGGCGCGTCGGCGCGGGCGACCTGCCATCCGCGATCCGCCAGGGCATGGACGGCATCTGGCTGGCGTTGCTGCTCGGCGCCGCCGTCATCGCCGTCGTCCTCCCCACGGCACCATCCCTCGTGGGACTTTTCGGCGCCTCGGACACCGCGGCCCCGTACGCCGTCACGTATCTGCGGATCTCCGCCCTCGGCATCCCCGCCATGCTCGTCGTGCTGGCCTCGACCGGTGTCCTGCGAGGACTGCAGAACACCCGCACCCCCCTCTACGTCGCCATCGCTGGCTTCGTCGCCAACGCCGTCCTCAACGTCGTACTCGTTTACGGCGCCGGCCTCGGCATCGCGGGCTCTGCCTGGGGCACCGTCATCGCCCAGTGCGGCATGGCCACGGTGTACCTGTGGGTGGTGGTCCGCGGGGCACATCGACACGGCGCCTCGCTGCGCCCCGACATCGCGGGTATCCGGGCCTCCGCCCAGGCCGGCGTGCCGCTACTGGTACGCACCCTCTCGCTGCGTGCGATTCTGATGATCGCAACGGCCGTGGCGGCACGCCTCGGTGACGCCGACATCGCGGCCCATCAGATCATCCTGTCCCTGTGGAGTCTGCTCGCCTTTGCCCTCGATGCCATCGCCATCGCAGGGCAGGCCATCATCGGGCGCTATCTCGGAGCCGGCGACGCCCAGGGGGCCCGCGACGCCTGCCGCAGGATGGTGGAGTGGGGCGTCGCGGTCGGGGTCGTACTCGGTCTGATCGTGGTGCTGTCGCGTCCGGCGTTCCTGCCCCTGTTCACCGGCGACTCCGCGGTGAAGGACACCGCCCTGCCGGCCCTTGTGATCGTGGCTGTATCGCAGCCGGTCTGCGGGGTGGTCTATGTCCTGGACGGCGTTCTCATGGGCGCGGGCGACGGCCCGTATCTCGCCTGGGCAATGCTGCTCACCCTGGCGGTCTTCACTCCCGCGGCACTTCTCGTCCCGACGTTCGGCGGTGGGCTCACCGCGCTGTGGGGGGCCATGACACTCATGATGGCCATGCGCCTGGTGACATTGTGGCTGCGCACACGATCGAGTCGCTGGATCGTCACCGGCGCGACGCGCTGACCGTTTCACGTGAAACACGGCCACGCAGATGGGGCCGCACCTCCCTGCTGGGAGATGCGGCCCCATCTCATCGATTCAGCGAGAGCAAGGCTCAGGCTGCGACGACCTCGATGCTGACCTTGGCGGCAACCTCGGGGTGCAAACGCACAGACGTCTCGTGGGCGCCCAGCGTTTTGATGGGCGAGCCCAGCTCGATGCGACGCTTGTCGACCTCGGGACCACCAGCGGCCTTGATCGCCGAGGCGACGTCGGCCGGGGTGACGGAGCCGAAGAGACGGCCGGCCTCGCCGGAGCGGACGGCCAGGCGGACCTTCACGCCCTCGAGCCGGCCCTTCACCTGGTTGGCCTGCTCGATGGTCTGGATCTCGTGGATCTTGCGAGCACGACGGATCTGCTCGACGTCCTTCTCGCCGCCCTTGGTCCAGCGGATGGCGAACTTCCGCGGGATCAGGTAGTTGCGAGCGTAACCGTCCTTGACGTCGACAACGTCGCCCGCGGCACCGAGGCCGGAGACCTCGTGGGTGAGGATGATCTTCATGATTCGGTCACCCTTCCCTTATCGCGCGGTGGAGGTGTAGGGCAGCAGCGCCATCTCACGGCTGTTCTTCACGGCCGTGGCGACGTCACGCTGGTGCTGAGTGCAGTTGCCGGTCACGCGGCGGGCACGGATCTTGCCGCGGTCGGAAATGAACTTCCGCAGCATGTTCGTGTCCTTGTAGTCCACGTACGTGACCTTGTCCTTGCAGAATGCGCAGACCTTCTTCTTCGGCTTGCGCACAGGCGGCTTAGCCATGATGTTTCTCCTGTGTGATCAAGAAGTATGAGTTGAGCCCGCCTAGAAGGGGGGCTCGTCCGAGTAGCCGCCACCGCCACCGGAGCCGCTGCCGGAGCCGCCGCCCCAGCCGCCGCCACCCTGGCCGCCGCCGCCCTGCTGGCCACCGGCGGGAGCGCCGGTCGCCCAGGGGTCGTCGGCCGGAGCGCCGCCGCCCTGCTGGCCACCGCCGGGGCCGCCGCCCCAGCCGCCGCCACCCTGGCCGCCGCCACCGCCGCCGTAACCGCCCTGACCACCGCGACCCGAGGTCTTGGTGACCTTGGCCGTGGCACTGCGCAGGCTGGCACCGACCTCGTCGACGTCCAGCTCGTAGACCGTGCGCTTGACGCCCTCACGGTCCTCGTAGGACCGCTGCTTCAGTCGGCCCTGCACGATGACGCGCATGCCTCGCTGGAGCGACTCAGCGACGTTCTCCGCCGCCTGACGCCAGACCGAGCAGGTGAGGAAGAGGCTTTCGCCGTCCTTCCACTCGTTCGTCTGGCGGTCGAAGGTGCGGGGGGTCGACGCGACACGGAACTTCGCGACGGCCGCACCGGACGGGGTGAAGCGCAGCTCGGGGTCGTCGACAAGATTGCCGATGACCGTGATGACGGTCTCGCCTGCCATGGGGGTACCTCTCGGCGGGTTTGCTGCTGGCTGCTTGTGCTGCTACTCGAATCCCGGGATCGGCTGAGCGGGGAAAGCTCAGTGCATCTCGGGACGGAGGACCTTGGTCCGGAGGACCGACTCGTTCAGGTTCATCTGCCGGTCGAGCTCCTTGACGACCGCAGGCTCGGCCTGCAGGTCGATGACCGAGTAGATGCCCTCGGGCTTCTTCTTGATCTCGTACGAAAGACGACGACGGCCCCAGGTGTCGACCTTCTCGACCTTTCCGCCGCCGTCACGGACGACAGAGAGGAAGTTCTCGATCAGCGGGGAGACAGCACGCTCCTCGAGATCGGGGTCGAGGATGACCATCACCTCGTAGTGACGCATGTGGAACCCACCTCCTTTGGACTCAGCGGCCACGGTCGTTCCGTGGCAGGAGGGTTGCGATGCGTTGGCACCGGTATCAACGAGTAAACCAGGAGCCACTGACAATCGGGCCTCCTCCGAGGAGGTTGCCCGGCCTGTGGCCGGCAGGAGACACCAGTGCAGAAGATACAGAGTACCCGCCCACCGGCCTGCGGTTGAAATCCGGCTGGGAGGGGACACAATCGGTACTCAGCGGATGTGAAGGGCGAAGACGCACTGCCTTTGGCAGGAGGTTCCCCATGGCACAGATCATGCGACCCGCCAAGCCCCGTACGGGGCTGTTGGCCACCGACGGCAAACCGCACCCCCTCCAGGACACACTGCTCGCCGTGACCCTGGTGCTCGCGGTCCTCGCCCTCGCCACCGCGAGCTTCCGAGGGCTCCACATCCTGACCTCCTGGGCCGGGCTGCTCGGGGTACTGACCGGTGGGTACGGCCAGCTCATCTCGGCGACTACACGTGAGCGCTTCGGTCTGGTGCTGGGTCTCGGCGCATCCGCGTTCGGGCTGTTCTTCGGCATCTACCACGGCGGCTTCTTCGGCTGAGCCCGGGAGCCGGTTCCCGCCGCCGCCCGTACACCGGACATCCCCTTCCATCCGCATTGCACCCGTACGCCGGACGGGGCGCTCACAGGGCGCAGTAGGCTTCGCGCGAGAGCCGGAGCCCCTGTACCCATGGGGACACACCAGCCCGAGGAGCGCCCCGAATGAGCCTGACCCTGAGGACCATCAGTCGCGAGCAGCATCTGGCCTACATCCAGAGCCTGCCGTCGGCGAGTCACATGCAGGTCCCGGCATGGGCAGACGTGAAGGCGGAATGGCGCTCGGAGAGCCTCGGCTGGTTCGACGACCGGACCGGTCAGCTGGTCGGCGCGGGCCTGGTCCTGTACCGGCAGCTGCCCAAGATCAAGCGCTACCTCGCCTACCTCCCCGAGGGCCCGGTCATCAACTGGTTCGCGCCGAACCTGCAGGACTGGATGGAGCCCATGCTGGCGCACCTCAAGCAGCAGGGCGCCTTCTCGGTGAAGATGGGCCCGCCGGTGATCATCCGCCGCTGGGACGCCCCATCCATCAAGAAGGGCATTCAGGACCCCGACGTCAAGCGGCTGCGCGACATAGAGGCCGACCACATCGAGCCGCGCGCCTTCGAGGTGGCCGACAAGCTGCGACGCATGGGTTGGCAGCAGGGCGAGGACGGCGGCGCCGGCTTCGGTGACGTGCAGCCCCGCTACGTCTTCCAGGTGCCGCTGGCCAACCGCTCCCTGGAAGAGGTCCACAAGAACTTCAACCAGCTGTGGCGCCGCAACATCAAGAAGGCCGAGAAGGCCGGCGTCGAGGTGGTTCAGGGCGACTACCACGACCTCGAGGAGTGGCAGCGCCTGTACGAGATCACCGCCGTGCGCGACCGCTTCCGGCCGCGCCCGCTGTCGTACTTCCAGCGCATGTGGGCGGCTCTCAACAGCGAGGACCCCAACCGCATGCGGCTGTACTTCGCCCGGCACAACGGGGTGAACCTTTCGGCGGCGACCATGCTGATCGTCGGCGGCCACGTCTGGTACTCCTACGGCGCGTCCGACAACATCGGCCGTGAGGTCCGGCCCTCGAACGCGATGCAGTGGGCCATGCTGCGCCACTCCTACGCCCTGGGCGCCACCGTCTACGACCTGCGCGGCATCTCCGACTCCCTGGACGAGAGCGACCACCTCTTCGGCCTGATCCAGTTCAAGGTCGGCACGGGCGGGCAGGCGGCCGAGTACCTCGGCGAGTGGGACTTCCCACTGAACAAGCTGCTCCACAAGGCACTCGACATCTACATGTCGCGTCGCTGATCCGCCTGCCCGGCGCTCCCGGCTCCAGTAGCGTCGGTGACAGCGTCCACAGCTCCACCACCGCTTTCCCCCTTCGACACACCGCAGCACATCGCAGCACATCGCAGCCACGAGAAAGGTTCCAGGTCCGGCCATGGCGCTCACGCTCTACGTCGACACCGCGCGCTGGCGGGCGCACCACAAGCACGTGCAGGAGCAGTTCCCCGGGCTGGTCCCGGTCTGCAAGGGCAACGGTTACGGCTTCGGGCACGAGCGGCTGGCGGAAGAGGCCACGCGGCTGGGTTCGGACGTGCTGGCCGTCGGCACGACGTACGAGGCCGCCCGGATCAAGGACTTCTTCGGCGGTGACCTGCTGGTCCTGACGCCGTACCGGCGTGGCGAGGAGCCCGTACCGCTCCCCGACCGGGTCGTGCGCTCGGTGTCGTCCATCGACGGCGTGTACGGCCTCGTGGGCGCGCGCGTGGTCATCGAGGTGATGTCCTCGATGAAGCGGCACGGCATCAGCGAGCAGGACCTGCCGCAACTTCACGCCGCCATAGAGAACGTCCGGCTGGAGGGCTTCGCCATCCATCTGCCGCTGGACCGTACCGACGGCTCGGACGCCGTCGAGGAGGTCATCGGCTGGATGGACCGGCTGCGCGCGGCCCGGCTGCCGCTGCACACGATGTTCGTCAGCCACCTCAAGGCGGACGAGCTGGCCCGGCTCCAGCAGCAGTTCCCGCAGACCCGCTTCCGCGCCCGGATCGGGACCCGGCTGTGGCTGGGGGACCACGAGGCCACGGAGTACCGCGGTGCGGTCCTGGACGTCACACGCGTCGCCAAGGGCGAGCGTTTCGGCTACCGGCAGCAGAGGGCCGCCTCGGACGGCTTCCTGGTGGTCGTGGCGGGCGGTACGTCCCACGGAGTGGGTCTGGAGGCCCCGAAGGCGCTGCACGGTGTCATGCCGCGCGCCAAGGGTGTCGCCCGGGCCGGTCTCGCCACGGTCAACCGCAATCTCGCGCCGTTCGTCTGGGGTGGCAAGCAGCGCTGGTTCGCGGAGCCGCCGCACATGCAGGTGTCGATCCTGTTCGTGCCCTCGGACGCGCCGGAGCCCCAGGTCGGTGACGAGCTGGTGGCCCACCTTCGGCACACCACCACACAGTTCGACCGGATCCTCGACCGCTAGCCCGACCGCTGGAAAGGCCGTACACGGTGCCTCCGTGTACGGCCCTTTCTCGCGTTCGCTCAGAGTGAACCGCCCGTCTGCTGTCTCCCGCCCCATCTCACCCGTGGCCCCTCGAAGTGGACTGCGGGCTGCTCGGTATGAGCCGCGGGCCCCAGGACGAAGGCGTCCTTCGCACCGTCGAGCACACCGCCCGACGGGTCGTCGTCGCCCGTCCGCCGGACCGGGTCCCGGTCCGGCATGAGGATGTCGCGCACGACCATGAAACACAGGAAGAGCGTTCCGAGCAGGTGGACGCCGATGGCCCAGTGGTAGCCGTCCGTAGGCAGGCCTTTGTGGGCGTCGCCGCTGGTCGTGTACGCGAGATACATCCAGATGCCCAGGAAGTAGGCCACCTCGCACGCCTGCCAGATCAGGAAGTCGCGCCACTTCGGCCGCGCCAGAGCGGCCAGCGGCACCAGCCACAGCACGTACTGCGGTGAGTAGACCTTGTTGGTGAGGATGAAGGCCGCGACGATCAGGAAGGCGAGCTGGGCGAACCGCGGACGCCGCGGGGCGGCAAGCGTGAGCGCCGCGATGCCGCCGCAGCACAGCAGCATCAGGAGCGTGGCGAGAGTGTTGACGGTCTCCGTGCTGGGCGGGTTGTCGGTGTTCTGGACCAGGATCAGCCAGAAGGATCCGAAGTCGACGCCGCGTTCCTGGCTGAACGTGTAGAACTTCGACCAGCCGTCGAAGGCGAAGAGCATCACCGGCAGGTTCACGACGAGCCAGGCGACGACCGCGCCCCCCAGTGCCTTTCCGAACTCCCGCCATTTGCCCGCCCGCCAGCACAGCACGAGGAGCGGGCCGAGGATCAGGAAGGGGTAGAGCTTCGCGGCCGTGGCCAGCCCCAGGAGGACACCGAAGGCCAGCGAACGCCCTCGCGACCACATCAGGATCGCGGCGGAGGTGAGAGCGACCGCCAGCAGGTCCCAGTTGACGGTCGCGGTCAGCGCGAGGGCGGGCGCGAGGGCGACCAGCAGGCCGTCCCAGGGGCGCCGGGTGTGCGTGCGGGTCACGCAGACGGCGATGACGGCCGCACACACCATCAGCAGCCCGGCGTTGACCATCCAGTACCACTGCTCCTGGTGCTGGATGGAGCCGCTGCCCGGTGTGAGCCAAGAGGCGACCTCCATGAAGACACCGGTCAGCACCGGGTATTCGAGGTACTCCATGTCACCGGGGAGCTTGTCGAAGTACGGCACGAGCCCGTCGACGAAGCCGCGCCCCTGGTAGAGGTGCGGGATGTCCGAGTAGCACGCGTGCGTGTACTGGGAGCTGGCACCGAAGAACC
The DNA here is from genome assembly GCF_039539045.1 of Streptomyces marokkonensis. Taxonomy (NCBI): domain Bacteria; kingdom Bacillati; phylum Actinomycetota; class Actinomycetes; order Kitasatosporales; family Streptomycetaceae; genus Streptomyces; species Streptomyces marokkonensis. Next base: position 6,611 of record NZ_BAABCQ010000073.1, on the reverse strand, counting down.
AGGCACCGTTGTAGCAGGGCGCCTTCTGGACCAGTCCAAGGGCGAACATGCCGATCGCCACGAGTGCGATCACCCGCACGGGCATCCACCAGGACGTTCCGAGCAGGGCACGTCGGCCGAGAGGGCCGCCGATCAGCTCGCTGCCGGCCGCGGCAACCGGGTCCTCCCTGGTCGGCCGCACCGGGTCCGGATCGTGCACGCTCGCTGGCGTCGATTCTGCACTGGGCATGGGGCACATCCTGCCGTACCCGCCTGGGAATACGCCGGGGCCGCCGCACCCTCGTGGATGCGGCGGCCCCTGTTTCACGTGGAACTTACGGGTGTTTCACGTGAAACGCCCATGCCGGTCGTTCTGACGGCTAGCCATTCTGGCCCCAGATCGGGCCGCCCTGGCCGTTCCCATTCCCGTTCCAGTCGCCGTCGCCGTCGCCGTCGCCACCGCCCTCCGTCTCACTGCTCGTCGGGGACGGCGACCCACTTCCGTCCGGCCCGCCCGGGTCTTCGTCGCCGTTGTCACCACCGTCATCGCCCCCGTTGTCGCAGTTCCATTCCCACATCCCGCACGACGGACTCGGCGCGGGCGGTGAGGGACTGGTCTCCGTCCTGCTGGGCGACGGGCTGGGCGACGGGCTCGCCTCCTCCGTCTCGGAGGTGGAGGGCGAAGGGGACGGGGAGGGACTCGGCGGCGGTGTGTCGTTCACGACCTCGCCGATGGGCTCCGGCTTCGGGAACTTCTCCGCCTTCGTGCCCTTCAGCGCGTCCTCCATGTAGTCCTTCCAGATCTCGGACGGGAACGACGCACCGTGGATCTTCTTCTGGTCGCCCGTTCCGTACATCTCGAGGAACTCCCGCTTCTTGACGGACTCGTCGTCCGGGTAGCGGAACATGCTGATCGCGGTCGACAGCTGCGGGGTGTAGCCGACGAACCAGGCGGACTTGTTGCCGTCCGTGGTACCGGTCTTGCCCGCCACGTCGCGGCCGGGCAGCTGGGCAGCGGTACCCGTTCCCTCCTCGACGACGGTCTTCAGGATGTCCGTGACGTTGTCCGCGACCTGAGCCGTGAACGCCCGCTCGGACTTGACCGTGTGCGTGTAGACCGTGCCGTCCTTGTTCGTCACCTTGGTCACGGAGTAGGGCTCGCTCTGCTTGCCACTGGCAGCGAAGGTGGCGTACGCGTCCGCCATGCGGATGGCACTCGGAGAGGAGACGCCGATGGAGAACGACGGGTAGCCGGCACCCGCCAGGCTGCCCTCGAGAAGGCCCGCGCCGATGGCGGACTCCTTCACCTTGTCCAGACCGACGTCCATGCCGAGCTGCACGAAGGCGGAGTTCGACGACTGCCGCATCGCCTCACGAATGTCGATCTTGTAGTCCGGCGGGTCGCCGAGCGATTCCTTGCCGTCATTCTCCTGAAGCCACTGCTCGCCGTCCTCGTTCTTCCAGATCGTCCCGTCGTAGTTCTTGATCTTGAGGTCGTTCTTGCCGCTGTAGAGGCTCTTCGGGGAGACGATCGTGCGTTCGCTCTTGGACTGGTCCGGACCGAGGTCCGGGTCGCGCACGCCCCAGTTCATCGCCGCCGCGAGCACGAACGGCTTGAACGTCGAACCGACCTGTGCACCGGTCACGTCGGCGTTGTTGGTGAAGTGCTTGGTCGCGTCCTGGCCGCCGTAGACGGCCTTGATCGCACCGGTCTCGGGATCCACCGACGCGCCGCCGAACTGGACGTGCGTGTCCTTGTCGGGACGCTTCTTGGGGTCGATGTTCTCCTTGTAGACCTTCTGCACCGCGGCCTCGAGGTCATCGACCTTCTTCTTCTCGAAGGTCGTGTGGATCGAGTAGCCGCCCCTCTCCAGCTGCTTCTCCGTGACCTTGCCGGTCTTGATCACGGCAGCCTTGGCAAGGTCGACGAGGTAGCCGATCTGGCCGCCCAGCTGCGAGTTCGAGCGCGGGTTCTGCACGGCGGGGAGCTCGGTGTGCTTGGCCCGGTCCTCCTCACTCAGGTGCCCGTACTCCACCATCTTGTCGAGGGTGTCCTGCATCTGCCGCTTGGCGCGTTCCTTGTTGGCCTCGGGAGTCGCGGCCGGGTCGATCGAGGTCGCACCCGCCGGGTCGTAGTACGTGGCCCCCTTGAGCATCGCCGACAGGAAGGCGCTCTGTCCCGCGTTCAGGTCGACGGCATCCACGTTGAAGTACGCCCGCGCGGCGGCCTGGATCCCGTAGGAGCCGCGGCCGTAGTAGGCGGAGTTGAGGTAGCCCTCGAGGATGTCGTCCTTCGACACCTCGGTGCCGACCTTCATCGAGACGAAGATCTCCTTGACCTTGCGGGAGATCGTCTGCGACTGGTCGTTGAGCATCGCGTTCTTCACGTACTGCTGGGTGATGGTGGAGCCACCCTGCGTATCACCGCCCCTGGCCATGTTGAACACGGCGCGGGCGATGCCCTTGGGGTCGATACCGCTGTCGGAGTAGAAGGTCTTGTTCTCCTGGGAGATGACGGCGTTGCGCATATCCTTGGGAATCTGTGCGAGATCCACACTCTGACGGTTGCGCTCACCGCCCGTGGCGACCATCTGGCTGCCGTCGGACCAGTAGTAGACGTTGTTCTGCGCCGTGGCGGTTTCGGCGAGGACGGGGACGCCCACCATGGCGTAGGCGATGCCCGCGGCGGTCACCATGGTGCCGAAGAACGCGATGCACAGTCCGGAGACGAGTTTCCAGGAGGGCACCCAGCGCTGCCACCCGTCCTTGTCACGGCGCGGGTAGTCGATCACGCGCTTCTTGCCGGACGGGGCCGCGCGGCCCCGTCCGGGCCCTGCCGGGCCGCCGGGAGTGGTTCGCCGGCCTCCGGGGCCGTGCCCGGCCGCATTGCGGCGACCGCCTCCGCTGCGCTGTGCCGCGCGCCGGGCTTCGGCGCGACTCCCGTACGGACGCTCCTCGTCCTCCGGACCGTACGAGCCGGACGGAGATCCTGTGGCGCCTCGCGGTGCCGCACGGCGGCCGGAGGACGAGCCGGACTGGCCGCGTCGGGCCGCGGCACGTCCGCCTCCCTGCGGCTGCGGCGGTTTGCGACGGTGCTCGCTCATCGAACGACTACTCCTCGGGCAGGCGCACCTTTGCGCGCCTGGTAAAGGCGGCTGGTTTCCGGTCCCCCCGGAGTACGGATGCGGCCCCTTCCGCATTCACCCGTACTGCACCAGGGACAGGGACGTCCCCAGGCGTCACTCGGTTCCCGGTGGTCTGCATGGCGCACAGACTACGCACCGTCAAAACCCCCGAGACTCGAAGTTCACCTCAAATCAGGCAACTTGCTCTCGATGAAACCCGGATGTGATCCCGTTCACCAAGCCCCCTCTTGTCGCACGCGGAAGCTCGATCTATCGTGCTGATGTATCGAGTCGATACATCAGCGCGGCATAAGGGCGAGAGGAGGCGACGATGAGCCGACGTTCCGGCATCCTCGAGTTCGCTGTACTCGGCCTGCTCCGCGAATCCCCGATGCACGGCTATGAGCTGCGCAAACGGCTCAACACCTCACTGGGTGTGTTCCGGGCGTTCAGCTACGGGACGCTCTACCCCTGCCTCAAGACGCTGGTCGCCAACGGCTGGTTGATCGAGGAACCGGGGAACGTCGGCGAGGCGGCCGCCTCCCTCACGGGACGCCGCGCCAAGATCGTCTACCGGTTGACGGCCGACGGTAAGGAACACTTCGAGCAGCTCCTCTCACAGACGGGTCCGGACGCCTACGAGGACGAGACCTTCGCCGCTCGCTTCGCGTTCTTCGGACAGACGTCGCGTGACGTACGCATGCGCGTACTCGAGGGCCGGCGCAGCCGGCTGGAGGAGCGCCTGGAGAAGATGCGGGCCTCCCTCGCTCGCACCCGGGAACGGCTCGACGACTACACGCTTGAGCTCCAGCGCCACGGAATGGAGTCCGTGGAGCGTGAAGTGCGCTGGCTGAACGAGCTCATCGAGAGCGAGCGGGCGGGGCGGGACCTGCGGGGTTCCGCCGCCGAGGGGACCGCTCAACAGGACACGACATCTGGAGCGACGGGCGGCCTGCCCCGGTCCGGGGACGACCCCCGGCCGGATACGCCCGGCGACACCGCCACGTGAGCGCCCAGTCAGGGCCTCACTCGTACACACAGGGAGCAACCGGAATGGGTTCGGTTCGCGTAGCCATCGTCGGTGTGGGCAACTGCGCCGCATCGCTGGTGCAGGGCGTCGAGTACTACAAGGACGCCGACCCGGCGGCCAAGGTCCCGGGCCTGATGCACGTCCAGTTCGGCGACTACCACGTCAGTGACATCGAGTTCGTCGCCGCCTTCGACGTGGACGCCAAGAAGGTCGGCCTCGACCTCGCGGACGCCATCGGCGCCTCCGAAAACAACACCATCAAGATCTGTGACGTGCCGAACAGCGGCGTCCAGGTCCAGCGCGGCCACACGCTCGACGGTCTCGGCAAGTACTACCGCGAGACCATCGAGGAGTCCGACGAGGCCCCGGTCGACATCGTCCAGGCCCTCAAGGACAAGCAGGTCGACGTCCTCGTCTGCTACCTGCCGGTCGGCTCCGACGACGCGGCGAAGTACTACGCCCAGTGCGCCATCGACGCCAAGGTCGCCTTCGTCAACGCCCTCCCGGTCTTCATCGCCGGCACCAAGGAGTGGGCGGACAAGTTCACCGAGGCGGGCGTCCCGATCGTCGGCGACGACATCAAGTCGCAGGTCGGCGCCACCATCACGCACCGTGTCATGGCGAAGCTGTTCGAGGACCGGGGCGTCGTCCTGGACCGCACGATGCAGCTGAACGTCGGCGGCAACATGGACTTCAAGAACATGCTCGAGCGCGAGCGCCTGGAGTCCAAGAAGATCTCCAAGACGCAGGCCGTCACCTCCCAGATCCCCGACCGGGACCTGGGCGCTGACAACGTCCACATCGGCCCGTCCGACTACGTGGCCTGGCTGGACGACCGCAAGTGGGCCTACGTCCGCCTGGAGGGCCGCGCGTTCGGTGACGTCCCGCTGAACCTGGAGTACAAGCTCGAGGTCTGGGACTCCCCGAACTCGGCCGGCGTCATCATCGACGCCCTGCGCGCCGCGAAGATCGCCAAGGACCGCGGCATCGGCGGTCCGATCCTGTCGGCGTCGAGCTACTTCATGAAGTCCCCGCCGGTCCAGTACTTCGACGACGAGGCCCGTCAGAACGTCGAGAAGTTCATCGCCGGCGAGGTCGAGCGCTGACAACCCCGGACTCCGGTCCACCGAGGGTCCCTGGGTCGAGTGACCCGGGGGCCCTTCCCGTATGTGAGGCTGTGCCCCATGGCCGTCGTCCGTGACCTGCGCGTCCTGCTGCGCCTCGAAGGGTTTCGGCGCCTGCTCGCCGTACGCCTGCTCTCCCAGGGCGCCGACGGCGTCTACCAGGTCGCGCTCGCCACCTACGTCGTCTTCTCCCCGGAGAAGCAGACCTCGGCCGCCGCGATCGCCTCCGCGATGGCGGTGCTGCTGCTCCCGTACTCCCTGGTCGGCCCCTTCGCCGGTGCCCTGCTGGACCGCTGGCGCCGCCGCCAGGTCTTCCTGTACGGCAACCTGCTGCGCGCCGTGCTGGCCACGGTGACAGCCGTGCTGATCTTCGCCTCCGTCCCGGACTGGCTCTTCTACGTCTCGGCCCTCTGCGTCACCGCCGTCAACCGGTTCGTCCTCGCGGGCCTGTCCGCCGCACTGCCGCGCGTGGTCGACGCCGAGCGACTGGTGATCGCCAACTCGCTCTCCCCGACCGCCGGCACCCTCGCCGCGACGGCGGGCGGCGGACTCGCCTTCGTCGTACGTCTCGTGTTCGCGGACTCCGATGCCGCCGTAGTACTGCTCGGGGCCGCCCTGTACCTGTGCGGGGCACTGGCCTCACTGCGCATCGCCGTGGAACTGCTGGGCCCCGACCGCACGCTCGTGCCGCCCCGACTGACCTCCGCCCTCGCCGGCACCGCCCGCGACCTGGTGGCGGGAGTACGTCATCTCGCCGCACCGGAACGCCGGGAAGCGGCCTGGTCGCTCGCGGGCATGACGCTGATGCGGTTCTGCTACGGCGCCCTGCTGGTCATGCTGCTGATGCTGTGCCGGTACACCCTGACCTCGGACACGGACGAGGGACTTGCGCTGCTCGGGCTGGCGCTGGGCGTCTCCGGCGCGGGGTTCTTCGCGGCCGCGGTGGTCACCCCGTGGGCCGCGGGCCGGCTCGGGCCCGGCCGCTGGATGGCCCTGTGCGCCGCGGCCGCCACGGTGCTGGTGCCGGCGCTCGGTCTGCCGTTCGCCACCGTGCCGCTGCTCGCGGCGGCGTTCGTTCTGGGCCTGACGACGCAGGGAGCGAAGATCGCGACCGACACGGTCGTGCAGTCCTCGGTCGACGACGCGTTCCGTGGCCGGATCTTTTCCGTTTACGACGTGCTGTTCAACGTCGCCTTCGTCGGCGCCGCCGGGGTGGCCGCGCTGATGCTGCCGCCGGACGGCCGATCGGTGACGCTGGTCGTGACAGTCGCCGCGATCTACGGAGTGGTTGCTACGACTATGGCCCGGTTTGAGAGTCAGTAAGTGTCACATCAATGACACAGAGCCTCAACG
>NZ_BAABCQ010000072.1:0-36453 GCF_039539045.1 Streptomyces marokkonensis | reverse complement strand
CGCTGCTGTACGCCGTGCCCCACGGCCGCGAGCGTCCCCGCCCAGCGCGGGCCCCCCATGACCGCGACCGCGCAGCCCCGGAGGAGACGGGAAACATGTCAGCCTGCGTCCCCGCCCGCGCCGATTCGGCCCGAACCAAGCACGTCCATCCAGCCCACAGCCCGCCGCCCGGCGGCCCTCGACGCTTCCGCGTCGCGGGCGCCGATCTGTCGGCCTCGATCGCGGTCTTCCTGATCGCGCTGCCGCTCTCCCTCGGTATCGCCCTCGCCACCGGCGCTCCCCTCCAGGCCGGCCTCGTCGCTGCCGCGGTGGGCGGCATCGTGGCCGGCTGGCTCGGCGGCTGCCCGCTCCAGGTCAGCGGCCCCGCCGCCGGACTCACGGTGGTCACCGCCGACATCATCGTGCGCTACGGGTGGCGTACGACCTGTGCCATCACCGTGCTGGCCGGGCTCGCACAGCTGGGCCTCGGCTGTCTGCGCGTGGCGCGCTCCGCGCTGGCCGTCAGCCCCGCCATCGTGCACGGCATGCTCGCCGGCATCGGCGTCACCATCGCGGTCGCCCAGCTGCACATCGTCCTCGGCGGCACTCCGCAGAGTTCCGTGCCCGACAATCTGCGCGCCCTGCCCGCCCAGCTGGCGAGCCCCAGACCGGCAGACCTCGCGGTGAGCGTGTTGACCCTGACCCTGCTGCTGCTCTGGCCGCGTGTCCCCGGCCGGGCCGGGCAGCTTCTGGGCAAGGTCCCCGCCGCCCTGGTCGCCGTCGCCGGCGCGACCGTTGTCGCGGCCCTCGCCGGGCTCCGGCTGCCCAAGGTCGACCTGCCGTCCTGGAGCAGCCATGCCCTGGCCACGCTGCCCGACGGCCCCGTGCTCGGCCTCGTCGCCGCCGTTCTCACCACCACGCTGGTGTGCAGTGTGCAGTCCCTGCTCGGCGCGGTCGCCGTGGACAAGCTGGTCGCCGCCCGGCCTGGCCTGACCGGCCGCGTGAAACGCTCCAACCTCGACCGCGAGTTGCTCGGGCAGGGCGCCGCCAACATCGTCTCCGGGTCGCTCGGAGGGCTACCCATCGCCGGTGTGGCCGTGCGCAGTTCCGCGAACGTGGGGGCGGGCGCCGTCAGCCGGAATTCCACGATGCTGCACGGCGTTCTCGTAGTGATCGCCGCACTGCTGATGGTCCCTGCCCTGGAGTTCATCCCCCTCGCCGCGCTCGCCTCCCTGGTCATGGCCGTCGGCCTCAAGATGGTGTCCCTGAACCACATCCGCACAGTGACCCGTCACCGTGAGGTGCTGGTCTACGCGGTCACCACCTGCGGCGTGGTGTTCCTCGGCGTCCTGGAAGGCGTCGCGCTGGGCATCGCCGTGGCCGTCGGCGTCGCCCTGCACCGCCTGTCCCGCACCCGGATCACGCACAAGGAGATCGAGGGGGCCCACCATGTACACGTACGAGGCCAGTTGACGTTCCTCGCGGTGCCGAGACTCAGCCGGGTCCTGCATCACGTCCCCCAGGGGGCCGATGCCGTCGTGGAGCTGGACGGGTCGTTCATGGACCACGCGGCGTACGAGACGCTGCAGGACTGGCAGAAGACACACACCGCACAGGGCGGCTCCGTCGACATCACCGGCCGCCGGCCCGGCACCCGTATCTCCGAACCGGCCGACATGGACGGCTGCCGCTGCCGCCCCTGGACACCCTGGCGCAACCACCAGTGCGAGCCCCCGCAGTCGGCGCCCCACTCCGGCACCGACCGGCAGGACGGCTCCGGAGTGGCCACCGGCACGGCGATCGGCCCGAACAGTTCGACAACCCCTGGCAGCCCAAACAGCACTGGCAGCACTGGCAGCACTGGCAGCCGGAGCGACCTGGACGACCCAACCGGAGCGACCGGACCGGGCGGCTCCGACAGACCGGGCAAGCATCTCCGGCCCAGCGGGCCAGGCGCACCCAGTGGGGCCAGCGGACGAGAACTGGCGCGCGGCATCAGCGCGTTCCAGCGAAACACCGCCCCGCTGGTGCGCGGTGAGCTGGCCCGGCTGGCCCGTGAGGGGCAGCAGCCCTCTCAGCTGTTCCTGACCTGTGCCGACTCGCGGGTCGTCACGTCGATGATCACCTCCAGCGGCCCCGGAGACCTCTTCGTCGTGCGCAACGTCGGCAATCTCGTGCCGCTGCCCGGCGAGGAGAGCGGCGACGACTCGGTGGCGGCCGCGATCGAGTACGCGGTGGACATCCTGAAGGTGCGGTCCATCACGGTATGCGGCCACTCGGGTTGCGGGGCCATGCAGGCGCTGCTCAGCACCGAACCCGGGGGAGCGCAGACCCCGCTCAAACGGTGGCTGCGGCACGGGCTGCCGAGCCTGAAACGCATGCCCGAGGACGAGGACACCCGGCCCCTGCTGGCAGGACGCCGGCCCGCCGACGCGGCCGAGCAGCTCTGCCTGGCCAACGTGGTCCAGCAGATGGAGCACCTGCGCGCCCACAGCGCGGTGTCCCGGGCCTTGGACACGGGCGACCTGGAGTTGCACGGCATGTACTTCCACGTAGCCGAGGCACAGGCATACCTGCTCTCCGAGAACACCGACGACGGAGTGTTCGAGCTGGTCCTGGAGACCGACCTGACCGCCTGACCGTCCAAGCGGACGAGGAGTCGAGGCGCGCGGAGTGGGAACGTGCGTAACGGACGCTGAACCCCGCGCCCTCGGCATCCGTGGGTACGGATGACCACTGGTCACGAAGACGCGCAACGACGAGACAGGTCTAAACCAATTTCCCGTCGACCCTTGTCATCGGCCCCCCGCGTCTGATGAGGTGTGGCCTGGGACACAACGGACAACCCTGAGAATGGGAGATGTCGTGAGCAACGAATCCTTGGCCAACCTGCTGAGGGGGGAGACGGGACGATGAGCGAGAATTCCTCCCTCTCCAACCTGCTCAAGGAAGAGCGCAGGTTCGCGCCCCCCGCCGACCTGGCCGCGAACGCCAACGTCACGGCGGAGGCGTACGAACAGGCCAAGGCAGACAGGCTCGGCTTCTGGGCCGAGCAGGCCCGCCGGCTGACCTGGGCCGAGGAGCCGACCGAGACCCTCGACTGGTCGAACCCGCCGTTCGCCAAGTGGTTCAAGGACGGCAAGCTCAACGTCGCCTACAACTGCGTGGACCGCCACGTGGAGGCCGGAAACGGCGACCGCGTCGCCATCCACTTCGAGGGCGAGTCCGGCGACAGCCGCGCCATCACCTACGCCCAGCTCAAGGACGAGGTCTCCAGGGCCGCCAACGCCCTGCTGGAACTGGGCGTGCAGAAGGGCGACCGGGTCGCCGTCTACATGCCGATGATCCCCGAGACGGCGATCGCCATGCTGGCCTGCGCCCGTATCGGCGCCGCCCACTCGGTCGTCTTCGGCGGCTTCTCCTCGGACGCCCTCGCGACCCGCATCCAGGACGCCGACGCCCGTGTCGTCATCACGGCCGACGGCGGCTCCCGGCGGGGCAAGCCGTCCGCGCTCAAGCCCGCCGTCGACGAGGCCGTCGAGCGCGCCGGCATCGTCGAGCACGTGCTCGTCGTCCGCCGTACCGGCCAGGACGTCGCCTGGGACGACTCCCGCGACAAGTGGTGGCACGAGACCGTCGACCGGCAGTCCGCCGAGCACACGCCGGAGGCGTTCGACGCGGAGCACCCGCTGTTCATCCTGTACACGTCCGGTACGACGGGTAAGCCCAAGGGCATTCTGCACACCTCCGGCGGCTACCTCACGCAGACGGCGTACACGCACTGGGCCGTCTTCGACCTCAAGCCGGAGACCGACGTCTTCTGGTGCACCGCCGACGTCGGCTGGGTCACCGGGCACTCGTACATCGTCTACGGCCCGCTCGCCAACGGCGCGACGCAGGTCATGTACGAGGGCACCCCGGACACCCCGCACCAGGGCCGGTTCTGGGAGATCGTGCAGAAGTACAAGGTCTCCATCCTCTACACCGCGCCCACCGCGATCCGGACGTTCATGAAGTGGGGCGACGACATCCCCGCGAAGTTCGACCTGTCCTCGCTGCGCGTCCTCGGCTCGGTCGGTGAGCCGATCAACCCCGAGGCATGGATCTGGTACCGCAAGAACATCGGCGCCGACGCCACCCCGGTCGTCGACACCTGGTGGCAGACCGAGACCGGCGCCATGATGATCAGCCCGCTGCCCGGCGTCACCGACGCCAAGCCGGGCTCCGCCCAGCGCGCGCTGCCCGGCATCTGTGCCACCGTCGTCGACGACGAGGCCAACGAGGTGCCGGACGGCGGCGGAGGCTACCTGGTCATCACCGAGCCGTGGCCGTCGATGCTGCGCACCATCTGGGGCGACGACCAGCGGTTCATCGACACGTACTGGTCGCGTTTCGAGGGCAGGTACTTCGCCGGTGACGGCGCCAAGAAGGACGACGACGGCGACATCTGGCTGCTGGGCCGCGTCGACGACGTGATGCTCGTCTCCGGGCACAACATCTCCACCACCGAGGTCGAGTCGGCGCTGGTATCCCACCCGTCGGTGGCCGAGGCGGCCGTGGTCGGAGCAGCGGACGAGACGACCGGGCAGGCCATCGTGGCCTTCGTGATCCTGCGCGGCACGGCGGCGGAGACCGAGAACCTGGTCGCCGACCTGCGGGCCCACGTCGGCGCCACCCTCGGCCCGATCGCCAAGCCCAAGCGGATCCTGCCGGTGGCCGAACTGCCGAAGACCCGCTCCGGCAAGATCATGCGGCGCCTGCTGCGTGACGTGGCGGAGAACCGTCAGCTCGGTGATGTCACCACCCTGACCGACTCCACCGTCATGGACCTCATCCAGACGCAGCTCCCGGCCGCGTCCAGCGAGGACTGAGCAACACGGGCTGAGCCACACGGGCTGAGCCACGTGGACTGATCCACGAGGACTGAGCCACCTGCTCCGAGGGCGCCCGGCGAGAGACTCGCCGGGCGCCCTCTTTTCGTGCGAAGTGCCCCTTACGTACCGTCGCGGAGATCACCCGGCACCCTCGACGCAGGTTAGGTAGGCTAAGAAACGCGTAAGAGACTCAACAAGATCCTCGAAGAACCCCACCTCGAAGATCCTCATGGTGTGCCGGGAAGTCTGGTCGGCGAGTGTTCCGTGCTGCCCAACGACCGGAGGTTCTCCCCGTGACCGCCCCCCGCCCCCCTCGCAAAGCCTTCGGGCGCCTGTCCCTCCCAGAGCGGAACTACGTCGCGGAGGCACTGCGCACCGAGACGGTCGGCGGTGTCCTCCTGCTCGTCGCCGCGGTCGCCGCGCTCGTATGGGCGAACATACCGGCGCTGAGCGACAGCTACGAGAGCGTCAGCCACTTCCACTTCGGCCCCGAGGCCATCGGCCTGAACCTGTCGGTCGCGCACTGGGCCGCCGACGGACTGCTGGCCGTCTTCTTCTTCGTCGCGGGTATCGAGCTCAAGCGCGAGCTCGTCGCCGGTGACCTGAAGGATCCGAAGGCCGCCGCGCTCCCCGTGGTGGCGGCGCTCTGCGGCATGGCAGTGCCCGCGGTCGTCTACACGGTCACCGCCACCGCCGGCGGCGGTTCCCTGTCCGGCTGGGCCGTGCCCACCGCCACCGACATCGCCTTCGCGCTCGCCGTCCTCGCCGTCATCGGCACGTCCCTGCCGAGCGCCCTGCGCGCCTTCCTGCTGACGCTCGCCGTCGTGGACGACCTGTTCGCGATCCTGATCATCGCGGTCTTCTTCACCGAGTCGATCAACTTCGTCGCGCTCGGCGGCGCGGTCGTCGGCCTCGTCGTCTTCTGGCTGCTGCTCCGCAAGGGCGTCCGCGGCTGGTACCTGTACGTCCCGCTCGGCCTCGCGATCTGGGCGCTGATGTACAACAGCGGCATCCACGCCACCATCGCGGGCGTCGCGATGGGCCTGATGCTGCGCTGCCACACTCGCGAGGGCGAGCAGCACTCCCCGGGCGAGCACATCGAGCACCTCGTACGCCCCCTGTCGGCGGGTCTGGCAGTGCCGCTGTTCGCACTCTTCAGCGCGGGTGTCGCGCTCTCGGGCGGTGCGCTCGCCGACGTGTTCACCAAGCCGGAGACCCTCGGCGTCGTGCTCGGGCTCGTCGTCGGCAAGACGCTGGGCATCTTCGGCGGCACCTGGCTGACGGCACGCTTCACGAAGGCCTCGCTCAGCGACGAACTCCAGTGGGCCGACGTGTTCGCGGTGGCCACCCTGGCCGGCATCGGGTTCACCGTCTCGCTACTCATCGGCGAGCTGGCCTTCGAGGGCGACGCGGCGATGACGGGCCAGGTCAAGGCCGCGGTCCTCATCGGTTCGCTCATCGCGGCGGCCATGGCGACGGTGCTGCTGAAGGTACGGAACGCCAAATACCGCAAGATGATCGAGGACGAGGAGCGAGACGACGACCTCAGCGGCGTGCCGGACGTCTACGAGGAGGACGACCCCGCGTACCACCTGCGCGTGGCCGCGATCTACGAGAAGAAGGCGGCCGAGCACCGCCGGATCGCCGACGAGATGGAGTCGGCGCGGCTTGCCGAGGTGCCGGGCGGGGCAGGCGATGAGGGCGACGGTCCGGCATGATCTGACGAGACGGTACAAAAGACGGACCGTACGCGGTCGGGCCGCGGCAGTCAGGCAGCGCCCGGCGGCCACGGAACCGTACGCAGATCAGCCAGGAGAAGAGGGAGACCGCGATGAGCGCACCCGACGGCAGCCCGGTCGGCACCGAACGCAGCATCGGCCAGCTGTTCGCCTCGGCGACCACCGAATTGTCGGCGCTCGTGCACGACGAGATCGCGCTGGCCAAGGCGCAGCTGAGGCAGGACGTCAAGCGCGGGGCGACGAGCGGCGGGGCGTTCTCGCTGGCCGGGGCCGTTCTCCTGTTCTCGCTGCCGATGCTGAGTTTCGCGCTGGCCTACGCCATCCGGACCTGGAGCGACTGGAACCTCGCGGTCTGCTTCCTCCTCTCCTTCGCGGCGAACGTCCTCCTCGCGGCCCTCCTCGCGCTGATCGGCATCGTCTTCGCGAAGAAGGCCAAGAAGGGCCGCGGCCCGCAGAAGGTCGCCGCCTCGGTGAAGCAGTCGGCGGGCGTACTCCAGAACGCCAAGCCGCACCCGCGGGCGGAGCTGCCCTCGGACCGGTCCCCCGAGGCTGTCGAGGCTGTGGCACGCTCGTCCTCATGACGGACCCCGCCAGCCCCCTGGGGCAGCCCCCATCGGCGCAGCACCCCACTTCGGTCGTACGACTCGACATCCCGGGCGGGCCCGAGGTGACCCACCGGGACGTCGCCGCCAACGGCGCACGCTTCCACATCGCCGAGCTGGGTGACGGACCGCTGGTACTGCTGTTGCACGGGTTCCCCCAGTACTGGTGGACCTGGCGGCACCAACTGGTGGCCCTCGCGGACGCCGGTTTCCGCGCGGTCGCCATGGACCTGCGCGGCGTCGGCGGCAGCGACCGCACCCCGCGCGGCTACGACCCCGCCGGCCTCGCCCTCGACATCACCGGCGTGGTCCGCTCCCTCGGTGAGCCGGACGCCGCGCTGGTCGGCCACGACCTGGGCGGCTACCTGGCCTGGACGGCCGCCGCGATGCGGCCCAAGCTCGTACGACGGCTCGCGGTCTCGTCGATGCCGCACCCCCGGCGCTGGCGCTCGGCCATGCTCGGGGACGTCCGCCAGACCCGGGCGGGGTCCTACGTCTGGAGCTTCCAGCGTCCCTGGATCCCGGAGCGCCAACTGACCGCGGACGACGGCGCGCTGGTCGGCCGGCTGATCCACGACTGGTCGGGCCCGCGGCCACTCGACGACGAGGCCGTGGACGCCTACCGCCGGGCCATGTGCATCCCCTCAACGGCGCACTGCTCGGTCGAGCCGTACCGCTGGTTGGTGCGTTCCCTGGCCCGTCCCGACGGCATCCAGTTCTACCGCCGCATGAAGCGGCCGGTGCGCGTGCCGACCCTGCATCTGCACGGTTCGCTGGACCCTGTGATGCGGACGCGGAGCGCGGCGGGATCGGGGCAGTACGTCGAAGCCCCGTACCGCTGGCGGCTTTTCGACGGCCTCGGACACTTCCCGCACGAAGAGGACCCGGTCGCCTTCTCGACCGAACTGATCAACTGGCTGAAGGATCCCGAGCCCGATCGGTGACCGGCCGGTGTCCGGACGGCGACCGGCCGGTGTCCGGACGGCGACCGGACCAACGCGCCCGGGTGGCGAACCAGAACGCTTGTCCTATCAACGGCTACTTGCCCGACGCATAGGCCAATTGGGCGTCCCGATAACGGTTACCGACCTTGGGGCGGGGGCACACGTCCGGGTATGGGCTGGACGCACGACTACAGTGACGTAGCACGCGACGGCCGCTCCACGAGCGGCGTAAGCACCCACCGACGAGGAGGCACCCCGCAACTGGCGGGTGCGGACCCACGGGTGGGCATCCCGCGCATCCTGCGCCGCCGGGCCCGCTGGGTATCCGTGCGCCTGCGCCATCCACGAACCTGAGCACCGCGCAGGCGACCACGACAAGCGGTCACAACGGGCGGTGCGTGCGACCGGCGCATGCGGTCGGCACGAGCGGCCGGCACGAGCGGCCGGTCCACGCTTCTCAGCAGCCGGGCACCGTGCGGACGATGACGATCGCGCCGTCCCGGGCTCCGAGGGCCGTTCCTAGAGTGCGCAGCTGTCGCTGTCCACCTGCTGGGTCGCGGTGCGGCCCTTCGCGATGTCCTCGCGGATCTCGTCCGCGGTGAGCGCGTAGCCGGTCTCGGCGTCGTCGAGTGACTTGGCGAACACCACGCCGTAGACCTCGCCCTCCGGGGTCAGCAGCGGCCCGCCGGAGTTGCCCTGACGGACCATCGCGTACAGCGAGTAGACGTCACGGTGGACGGTGTCGCGGTGGTAGATGTCCGGTCCGTTGGCCGTGATGCGCCCGCGCACGCGCGCGGGACGGACGTCGTACGCCCCGTTCTCCGGGAAGCCCGCGACGATCGCGCCGTCGTGGCGGCTCGCGTCCTCGTCCGCGAACCGCAGCGCGGGCGCCTCCAGCTCCGGCACGTCCAGTACGGCGATGTCGCGCCGCCAGTCGTAGAGGACGACCGTCGCGTCGTACAACCTGCCCTCGCCGCCTATCTGCACCGTGGGCTCGTCGACGCCGCCCACGACATGGGCGTTGGTCATGACCCGGCGGTCGTCGAAGACGAAGCCGGTGCCCTCCAGGACCTTGTCGCAGTCGGTGGCGGTGCCCATGACCTTGACGATGGAACCCTTGGCACGGGCCGCGACCGCGCTGTCGGCCAGCGCCGGGTCGGGCGCCTGGACCACCGGGATCTGCTCGCTGGAGAAGGGGCTGAAGACCTGCGGGAAGCCGTTCTTCGCAAGGACGGAGGAGAAGTTCGTGAACCACGTGTCGGCCCCTGCGGGCAGCGCCCGGGAGACGCCCTGCAGCACCGTGGAACCGCGGACCTCCTTGCCGAGGGTCGGCAGCGTGGTACCGGCCAGCGCCGCGCCGATCAGCCAGGCGACCAGGAGCATCGCCACGACATTGACCACGGCGCCGCCGGTGGCGTCCAGGGCGCGGGCCGGTGACCAGGTGATGTACCGGCGGAGCTTGCTGCCGAGGTGGGTGGTCAGGGCCTGGCCCACGGAGGCGCAGACGATGACGATGACGACCGCGACGACGGCGGCGGTCGTACTCACCTCAGCGTTGTCCGTCAGGGCGTCCCAGACGACCGGCAGCAGATAGACGGCGACGAGGCCGCCACCGAGGAAACCCGTCACCGACAGGATGCCGACGACGAAGCCCTGGCGGTACCCGACGATCGCGAACCAGACGGCGGCCAGCAGCAACAGGATGTCCAGCACGTTCACTGATTCAGGCCCCGCCCTGTCGTCCTACGCTCACACCGGTCACCCTGTCACGACCGCCAGTCCAGCGGGACCTGCTTCTCCCTGTCCCAGGGCCGCTCCCAGCCCGCGAAGTGCAGCAGCCGGTCGATGATGCCGGCGGTGAAACCCCAGACGAGCGCCGACTCGACCAGGAACGCCGGTCCTTGGTGACCCCTGGGGTGGACGGCGGTCACTCTGTTGGCGGGGTCCGTGAGATCGGCCACGGGGACGGTGAAGACGCGCGCGGTCTCGTTCGGGTCGACGACGCCCACCGGGGTGGGCTCGCGCCACCAGGCCAGCACCGGGGTGACGACGAAGCTGCTGACGGGGATGTAGAGCTTGGGCAGAACGCCGAAGAGCTGGACGCCGGCCGGGTCGAGCCCGGTCTCCTCCTCCGCCTCGCGCAGGGCTGCCCGCAGCGGCCCGTCACCCTGCGGGTCACCGTCCTCGGGGTCGAGGGCGCCGCCCGGAAAGGCCGGCTGACCGGCGTGTGAGCGCAGAGTGCCGGCCCGCTCCATGAGCAGCAGCTCGGGCCCGCTCCCCGCCTCATCGGCGCCGTCACCGCCTCCGTTGCCGCCTCCCTTGCCGCGTCTGCCGCCGTCGCCGTCGCCGTCGCCGAACAGGATCAGTACGGCGGACTGACGGCCCGCGCCGTCCTCCGGGGGCAGGAAGCGGCTCAGCTGTCCGGGCCGCACCGTCTCGACGGCCCGCACCACCGGGTCCAGCCAGCCGGGCAGGCCCTCCTTGCTGAGGATCCCGTCCCGGGTGCGCCCCTGTGTGTCGCCCGCCCGTGTCATCGCCACCCCCGTTCTGCCGATTCCAACGCCCGACGCCACCGAGATCGTTCCGTCACCCGGCCCCCAGCGGAGGCGCCGGGGTCCCGCCCGCGTCCAGATACGCCTGCGGCGGATTCAGACGCTGGCCGGGGAACCCGCCCTTCTCGTACTTCAGCAGCTTCTTCGCCTTCTCCGGGTCCGCCTCGCCCTCCCCGAAGGCCGGGCAGAGCGGGGCGACGGGGCAGGCGCCACAGGCCGGCTTGCGGGCGTGGCAGATCCGGCGGCCGTGCCAAATCACGTGGTGGGAGAGGTCCGTCCAGTCGCTCTTGGGGAAGAGGGCGCCGACGGCGGCCTCGATCTTGTCCGGGTCGGTCTCGCCGGTCCACTGCCACCGGCGCACCAGACGCTGGAAGTGCGTGTCCACTGTGATGCCGGGCCTGCCGAACGCGTTACCGAGGACGACGAAGGCGGTCTTGCGGCCGACGCCGGGCAGTTTGACGAGGTCTTCGAGACGCCCGGGGACCTCACCGCCGAAATCTTCCGCCAGAACCCTGGACAGCCCTATGACCGATTTCGTCTTGGCCCGGAAGAAGCCGGTCGGTCGCAGGATCTCCTCGACCTCCTCGGGGTTGGCGACGGCCAGGTCCTCGGGGGTGGGGTACTTCGCGAAGAGGGCGGGTGTCGTCTGGTTGACGCGCAGGTCGGTGGTTTGGGCGGACAACACCGTGGCCACGACCAGCTGGAACGGGTTGTCGAAGTCCAGCTCCGGGTGCGCGTACGGATAGACCTCGGCGAGTTCGCGGTTGATACGGCGGGCGCGGCGGACCAGCGCGGTGCGCGACTCGGCGCGCGGAGTCTTCGGGGCGACGACCTTCGCCGGGGCGACGCCCTTGACGGCGGCGGTGGCCTTCTTGGCGGCGACGGCGGGCTTCCTGGCGGGCGCCTGCCTCTTGACGGGTCCCGCCGCGCTCTTGACCGATGCCTGCCTCTTCGCGGGCGCCTCCGCGCTCTTGGCCAATGCCTGCCTCTTCGCGGGCGCCGTCTTCTTCGCAGATGCCGGACTGTTCTCAGCGCTCTTCTTCACGGCACCCTTCTCCGCAGTCACCCTCTTGGCAGGCGCCGCCCTCTTTGTCGCTTTCGCCGGTTCCCTACCGCCATCGGGACCCTGTTCGCCCACAGCGGAATCGCGACGTACACCCACCCGCGCAGCCCCCTCGGCCTGTGCTCTCACCGGCGATTTGGACACCCGGCCAGCCTACGGCCCGGCACCGACATCTGCCCCGGACCTCGAAGATCGGCGTCCAATTGGACCCCTGCCGCGTACCCCAGGACACCAGTGCGGCATCCTTGTGACAGATCACACTGTTTGCACTGTCCGGCAAAATGGGCACCACGGACCCCTGGTACACCGGGGGAACAAGATCCTCTGAGCCGGTCGACAAGGAGAGAACTCGTGGACGACGTTCTGCGGCGCAACCCGCTCTTCGCGGCGCTCGACGACGAGCAATCCGCGGAGCTTCGCGCCTCCATGAGCGAGGTGACCCTCGCCCGCGGCGACACACTGTTCCACGAGGGGGACCCCGGAGACCGCCTCTATGTGGTCACCGAGGGCAAGGTCAAGCTTCACCGCACGTCCCCGGACGGGCGCGAGAACATGCTGGCCGTGGTCGGCCCGAGCGAGCTGATCGGCGAGCTGTCGCTCTTCGACCCGGGCCCGCGCACCGCCACCGGCACCGCGCTGACCGAGGTCAAGCTGCTCGCCCTCGGCCACGGCGATCTCCAGCCCTGGCTGAACGTCCGCCCGGAGGTCGCCACCGCGCTGCTGCGCGCCGTCGCCCGCCGCCTGCGGAAGACCAACGACGCCATGTCCGACCTCGTCTTCTCGGACGTCCCCGGCCGTGTCGCCCGTGCCCTGCTGGACCTGTCCCGCCGTTTCGGCGTGCAGTCCGAGGAAGGCATCCACGTTGTGCACGACCTGACGCAGGAGGAGCTGGCCCAGCTGGTCGGCGCGTCCCGCGAGACGGTCAACAAGGCACTGGCGGACTTCGCCCAACGCGGCTGGCTCCGTCTGGAGGCCCGAGCGGTGATCCTGCTGGACGTGGAGCGGCTGGCCAAGCGCTCCCGCTGACCGCCCGACCGGGCAGACCCGGCCAGGCGGTCCCGGCCAAGCAGAACTGGTCGGGCAGAACTGGTCGGGCGGCCTCGGCAGGGCAGTCCTAGTCGGGCAGCTGGATGAGCCCGTGCTCGCCCAGGTACTCCAGCTGCGCCCGCACCGACATTTCCGCCGCCGGCCACAGTGAGCGGTCGACGTCCGCGTACACGCGGGCGACGACCTCACCCGGTGTCCGGTAACCGTCCTCCACGGCCGTCTCGACCTGGGCGAGGCGATGGGCGCGGTGGGCGAGGTAGTACTCCACGACACCCTGGGCGTCCTCCAGGACGGGACCGTGTCCCGGGAGCACCGTGTGCACCCCGTCGTCGGCCGTGAGCGACCGGAGCCTGCGCAGGGAGTCCAGGTAGTCGCCGAGACGGCCGTCTGGGTGGGCCACCACGGTCGTACCGCGGCCCAGGATCGTGTCACCCGTCAGGACCGCCTGGTCTGCCGGGAGATGGAAACACAGGGAGTCGGCCGTGTGCCCGGGGGTCGGTACGACCCTCAGCTCCAGGCCGCCGACGCCGATCACGTCACCGGCGGCCAGCCCCTCGTCGCCCAGCCGCAGCGCCGGGTCCAGGGCCCGTACGTTCGTGCGCGTCAGCTCGGCGAAGCGCGCGGCGCCCTCCGCATGGTCGGGGTGACCGTGCGTCAGCAGAGTGAGTGCGACGCGCTTGCCCGCCCGCTCGGCCGTGTCGGCGACGTGCCGCAGGTGTGTGTCGTCCAGCGGGCCCGGGTCGACCACGACGGCCAGGTCGGAGTCCGGCTCGGTGAGGATCCAGGTGTTCGTCCCGTCCAGGGTCATCGCGGAGGCGTTGGGCGCGAGGACGTTCACCGCGCGCGCGGTGGCCGGTCCCGACAGGACGCCGCCGCGCGGCTGTCCGGGCAGTGCTGCTGCGTCCGTCATGCGAGGGCTCCCCCGGTCGGGTCGGAAGGTGTCGTCGGCGGCGGCTGTGCCGTGCTCGTCGGCACGTGCCGGGTGAACTCGTCGTGCCCCGGCCAGGAGAGCACGATCTCGCCGCCCACCAGCCGCGCCTCGGCCAACACGGGCGTCATGTCGCGGCTCGGAGCCGACGCCAGCGCCTCGGCCGCCGTACCGCACGCCGCAAGGCCGCGCAGGGTCGCGATCGTCGGCGGCATCATCAGCAGCTCGCCCCTGTCGTACCCGGCCGCCGCCTCCGCAGGAGTGATCCACACCGTGCGGTCGGCCTCCGTGGAGGCGTTGCGGGTGCGCTGCCCCTCCGGGAGCGCGGCCACGAAGAACCACGTGTCGTAGCGCCGGGACTCGAACTCCGGGGTGATCCAGCGGGCCCAGGCGCCCAGCAGGTCCGAGCGCAGCACGAGGCCCCTGCGGTCCAGGAACTCCGCGAAGGACAGCTCACGGCCGACCAGGGCGGCCCTGTCCCGCTCCCAGCCCGCGCCCGTCGTGTCACCGACCACCGAGTCGCCGGTCGGTCCGGCGAGCAGGACGCCCGCCTCCTCGTACGTCTCGCGTACGGCCGCGCAGACGATCGCCTGGGCGCCCGCCTCGTCGACGCCGAGCCGGTCCGCCCACCACGCGCGCGTGGGGCCCGCCCAGCCGATGTCACGGTCGTCGTCGCGCGGGTCGACCCCGCCGCCCGGATAGGCGTACGCGCCCCCGGCGAACGCCATGGAGGTACGGCGGCGCAGCATGTGGACGGCGGGGCCCGGCCCGGCACCGGTGTCGGCTTCACCATGGGTGCCGCCGTCTGTGCCGCCGTCTGTGCCGCCGTCGGTGCCGCCGTCGGTGCCGCCGTCGGTGCCGCCGTCGGTGTCCTTGAGGAGCATCACGGTGGCCGCGCGCTTCGGGGTGACCGGGGTGAGGGTTCCGGCCGTCAGCGCGCGGATGCGGTCCGGCCACTCCCGGGGGTACCACTGACCGTTCGCCTGACCATTCGCGTGACCACTCACCTGATCATTCGCCTGACCGCTCGCCTGACCGCTCGCCTGACCGCTCGCCATGGCCGGAGGCTATCCGGTGACGGGCGGATGTTCGAGTGGCTCCCGAGCCGAGCGAGGCCGTACGGGAGCCCACCCGGGGCCCCGCCAGGGCGGCCGTACAGGGGGGCTCGTACGGGGGGGCTCGTACGGGGGGGCTCGTACGGGGGGGGCTCGTACGGGGGGGCTTGTACTGGGCGGCCGTACGAGGGTCTCGTACGGGGCCTGTGGCGTCGGTCAGCCGGGGAGTGCGGCCAGCCACTCGGTGAGCAGCCGGTTCGTCTCCTCGGGGCGTTCCTGCTGGAGCCAGTGACCGCAGCCGTCGAGGAGGTGCGAGGCGGTCAGGCCGGGCAGGGTGGTCGGATACGCCTCGATCGCGTCGGCCAGCCAGGTGGTGGAGGCGTCCCGGTTGCCGCCGAGGAACAGCGAGGGCTGGGTGATGGGGGCGCCCTGGTGGGCGGCCAGGTCGGCCCAGTCGCGGTCCATGTTGCGGTAGCGGTTGAGGGCGCCGGTCAGGCCGGTACGCTCGAATTCCCCCGCGTAGACGTCCAGCTCCTTCTCGGTCAGCCAGGACGGCAACGGACCGTCCGGGAACCGGTCGCGCATCCTGCCGCCGGGGGCCACGAAGTGCGGGTCGGGTGCCTCCGGGGCAGGCATGGTGTCGGCGGACAGGGCGGCATAGAGGCCCGCGAGCCAGCCGCGCACGTCGGGCTCGATCTCGGCCTCGGCCCGGCCGGGCTCCTGGAAGTAGGAGACGTAGAACTCCTGCCCCGCGAACGGGCCGGCGGGGTCGCTCATGCCGGCGAACACGTCGCTGGGTTTCGGGCCGCCCGGCGGGGTGTACGGCACGCTCAGCAGGCCGACCGCGCGGAAAACGTCCGGCCGCAGCAGCGCGGAGTGCGCGGCGATGTTCGCGCCCCAGTCGTGGCCGACGATCACCGCGGACCGCTCGCCCAGAGCCTCCACCACGGCGACGTTGTCCGCCACCAGGTCGAGCATCCGGTACGCCTCCACCGCGTCGGGCCGGGAGGAGCGTCCGTAGCCGCGCACGTCGATGGCGACGGCGCGGAAGCCCGCGGCGGCCAGCGCGGGGAGCTGGTGGCGCCAGGAGTACCAGGACTCGGGGAAGCCGTGGACGAGCAGGACCAGTGGCCCGCTGCCCTGCTCCACCAGGTGGATCCGGCCGGCCGGCGAGGGCACCATGCGGTGGACGGGCCGCCGGCCGGTCACGGACTGTGGGTCGACCGAGGACTGCCGACCGGTCGCGGACCGCTGATAGGACATGGGCTCGGTCACGGGCTGCGGATCGGTCACGGGCTGCTGGGGCATGGCTCCTCCTGGGGCACGCGGTGGGTCCGGCGCCCGGACGGACCGGGACCGGCGGCAACGACCGCATCCCGCCCCGTACGAGGCGCCGAACTCGATCCTGCGGGGGCGGCGCCGCGAGGTCGAGGCTTGTTGCCGGGCTGGCAACGCCCCCTCCCCGCACCGTCCCTACGCCTGGACGAGTTCCACCTGGACCTCGACCTCCACCGGCGCGTCCAGCGGCAGTACCGCCACGCCGACCGCGCTGCGGGCGTGGACGCCCTTGTCGCCGAGCACCGCGCCGAGGAGTTCGCTGGCGCCGTTGATCACGGCCGGCTGGCCGGTGAAGTCGGACGCGGACGCGACGAAACCGACGACCTTCACCACGCGCGCGACGCGGTCGAGGTCACCGGCGACGGACTTCACGGCGGCCAGGGCGTTCAGCGCACAGGTGCGGGCCAGTTCCTTGGCCTCGTCCGGCGTGACCTCGGCGCCCACCTTGCCGGTGACCGGCAGCTTGCCGTCCAGCATCGGCAGCTGGCCGGAGGTGTACACGTACGGGCCGGACTGCACGGCCGGCTGGTACGCGGCCAGCGGCGGGACCACCTCGGGCAGTGTCAGACCGAACTCGGCCAGTTTCGCCTCCACGGCGCTCACGCCTGCTTCTCCCGCTTCAGGTAGGCCACGAGCTGCTCGGGGTTGTTCGGCCCGGGCACGACCTGGACGAGCTCCCAGCCGTCCTCGCCCCAGGTGTCCAGAATCTGCTTCGTGGCATGGACGAGCAGCGGCACGGTTGCGTATTCCCACTTGGTCATGTGGCCGACTCTAGCCGCTGCCCGGGAAGCCTCGGCGGGCCGACCGCGACCACGTTGTCCACAGCCCCGGGCGTACTCGGCGCGCGGACTGGTTACGCTCGAATACGTGAGCAGGCTCCAGGTCGTCAGCGGCAAGGGCGGAACCGGCAAGACCACGGTGGCCGCGGCCCTCGCGCTGGCCCTGGCCACCGAGGGGAAGCGCGCGCTTCTCGTCGAGGTCGAGGGTCGCCAGGGCATCGCGCAGCTCTTCGAAACCGAAGCGCTGCCTTATGAGGAGCGGAAGATCGCCGTCGCTCCCGGGGGCGGGGAGGTGTACGCCCTGGCCATCGACCCCGAACTGGCCCTTCTGGACTACCTCCAGATGTTCTACAAACTGGGCAGCGCGGGACGGGCCCTGAAGAAGCTCGGCGCGATCGACTTCGCGACCACCGTCGCGCCGGGCGTCAGAGACGTCCTGCTGACCGGCAAGGCCTGCGAGGCGGTGCGGCGCAAGGAGAAGAGCGGGCGGTTCGTGTACGACTACGTCGTCATGGACGCCCCGCCGACCGGGCGGATCACTCGCTTCCTCAACGTCAACGACGAGGTTGCCGGTCTGGCGAAGGTCGGCCCGATACACAATCAGGCGCAGGCCGTGATGCGGGTGCTCAAGTCACGGGAGACCGCCGTGCACCTGGTGACGCTCCTGGAGGAGATGCCGGTCCAGGAGACCGCGGACGGCATCGCCGAGCTGCGGGCGGCACGGCTCCCGGTGGGGCGGGTCATGGTCAACACGGTGCGGCCCGAGGTGCTGGACGCGGCCGGCCTGGAACTCGTACGGAGCACACCGCGTACGGCACTCGCCCGCTCCCTGTCGGGGGCCGGGCTCGGCGGGGCGCGGCGGGGCGGGCACGCCGAGCGGCTGGTGGATCCGCTGCTGGCGCAGGCCGAGGAGTACGCCGAGCGGTACGCGCTGGAGCAGGAGCAGCGGGCCGCCCTGACCCGCCTGGACCTGCCGCTGCACGAACTCCCGTTGCTTGCCGGGGGCATGGACCTGGCGGGCCTGTACGAACTGGCCACCGAGCTGCGGAAGCAGGGGATCGCATGAGTCCGGACCCGGCCGCCCGGCACCAGGAGAGCGCGCGGCGTCTCTCCCACGCGCGCGTGCTGGACGTCGACCCGCTGCTGGAGGACCCGAAAACCCGCATTGTGGTGTGCTGCGGCTCGGGCGGCGTCGGCAAGACGACCACTGCGGCGGCCCTGGGCCTGCGCGCGGCCGAGCGCGGTCGCAAGGTGGTCGTCCTCACCATCGACCCGGCCCGGCGGCTCGCCCAGTCCATGGGCATCGACTCGCTCGACAACACCCCGCGTCGGGTGAAGGGCGTCGACGACTCGGCCGGTGGTGAGCTGCACGCCATGATGCTCGACATGAAGCGCACCTTCGACGAGATCGTCGAGGCGCACGCGGATCCCGAGCGGGCGGCGGCGATCCTGGGCAACCCCTTCTACCAGTCGCTCTCGGCGGGCTTCGCGGGCACGCAGGAGTACATGGCAATGGAGAAGCTGGGGCAGTTGCGGGCGCGGGACGAGTGGGACCTCATCGTCGTCGACACGCCGCCGTCCCGCTCGGCGCTGGACTTCCTGGACGCCCCCAAGCGCCTCGGTTCTTTCCTGGACGGCAAGCTGATCCGCGTCCTGCTGGCCCCGGCTAAGGTGGGCGGCCGGGCCGGCATGAAGTTCCTGAACGTCGGCATGTCGATGATGACGGGTGTCCTGGGGAAGGTGCTGGGCGGGCAGTTCCTGAAGGACGTGCAGACCTTCGTGGCCGCGATGGACTCGATGTTCGGCGGGTTCCGTACGCGCGCGGACGCGACGTACAAGCTGCTCCAGGCGCCCGGAACTGCGTTCCTGGTGGTCGCGGCCCCGGAGCGGGACGCACTCCGCGAGGCCGCGTACTTCGTGGAGCGGCTGGCCGCCGAGGACATGCCGCTGGCCGGTCTGGTGCTCAACCGGGTCCACGGCAGCGGCGCCGACGGGCTGTCGGCCGAGCGGGCGCTCGCCGCCGCGGAAAATCTTGAGGATCTCCGCATTGTGGATCAGGACGGCGGGAAAGCTGGAGTTCGTAACTCGCCTGACGCATACCGCAGTTCAGGCTCTCCCGGCCCCGACCTCGGCCCCGACCCCGACCTCGACCTCGACCTCGGCTCCGCCCCCGATCTCGGCTCCGCTCCCGGATCCGACAGCGAGACCACACCGGAGCACGACCCCAGGGCAGATCACGAGCCTCAGCCCAAGACCATCCCCGGCCCTTACCCCGGCCCGGAGTCCGGCACCTCCGACACCTCTCCCGAAGCCTTCGACGCTCCTGAGCGGTCCGTCGACCAGCTCACCGCGGGCCTACTGAGGCTGCACGCGGACCGGATGCAACTGCTCGCCCGGGAGCAGCGCACGCGGGACCGCTTCACCGCACGTCACCCCGAGGTGGCGGTCACCGAAGTGGCCGCGTTGCCCGGCGACGTGCACGACCTCGCGGGGCTGCGGGAAGTCGGCGTCCGCCTCGCGACGGACCGGCCGGAGCTGCCCGAGACGGGGCCCTGATCCAGCCGAGGCGTCCGTACCGCCACGTCCGTCCTGTGGCGTCCCGGCAACGACGCCCGGCCAGGCGCCTGAACAGGAGCTTCCGAACCCGAGCGTCCGGGGGAGCCCCCGGCCGGCTCAGCCCACGGCCGCCACGTAGTTCTCGTAGATCTCCTCGTCGTCGAGGGGCACGATGCCGACCCCCCGCTCGTACTCCGTCCGCGCCGTCTCCAGCAGGTGACGCCAGGAGGTCACGGTGGGCCGCCGACGTAGCAATGCGCGGCGTTCCCTCTCCGTCATGCCTCCCCACACGCCGAACTCGACACGGTTGTCGAGCGCGTCGGCCAGGCATTCGGTACGCACCGGACATCCGGTGCACACCGCCTTGGCCCTGTTCTGCGCTGCTCCCTGAACGAACAATTCGTCCGGATCGGTAGTGCGACAGGCGGCCTGCGCACTCCAGTCGGTTACCCAGCCCATACCGGCGCCGTCCTCTCCCGAATCGAGGCTCCCCCACGGCGGCAGCGGCATATTCACCGCCGCCAGTTGAGGACGTTACGGAAGGTGGGCACAGCGCAACACCCCCTTCGGGCCCAATCTTGAATGGCCCGAACGGACTATGGGTAAGCGGCAGATCACCCGGGGGAGTGAGCTGGCGACATGCGTGATTATCCCGGCATTCGGGTCATGTCCACTGCGTCACAACGGACACCAGTTGACACACAGGGCGGATTCGGACACGTATCCCACACTCCGTGGCACGCGCCCGTACACACCAACGCGCCCCCCAGCGGGGCCCCTCAGGAAAAAAATCGAGCAGATCCGGAACGATTCGGGGTCGCCGGACGTATTGATACGTGGCCGCACTGCTGTGACAGTTGAGTGCAGCTTAGGCCAAGGCATATACGCGTGTCCGGCGAATGAGAACGTAGGCTGCCTCCATGCCAAAGAAGCGCTCGGGCGGTGGTCTGTCGCCAACTCAGCAGGCCGCCAAGTTCCTCGGTGTCAGTGTCCTCGCTGGAGCAGTGCTGGCCGGCATCGCGTTGCCCGCCGTGGGTGCGCTGGGGCTGGCGGCCAAGGGGTCGGTGGAGAGCTTCGACGCACTCCCGGCCAACCTGAAGACTCCCCCGCTCAGCCAGCGCACCTCCATCCTCGACGCCAACGGCGATCCCATCGCCACGGTGTACTCGCGCGACCGCACGGTGGTCGATCTGAAGGACATCTCGCCGTACATGCAGAAGGCGATCGTCGCGATCGAGGACTCGCGCTTCTACGAGCACGGCGCTGTCGACCTGAAGGGCGTCCTGCGCGCGCTCAACAAGAACGCGCGCAGCGGCGAGGTCTCCGAGGGCGCGTCCACGCTCACCCAGCAGTACGTCAAGAACGTCTTCGTGGAGGAGGCGGGCGACGACCCGACGAAGGTCGCCCAGGCCACCCAGCAGACCATCGGCCGCAAGATCCGCGAGCTGAAGCTCGCCATCCAGGTCGAGGAGGAGCTGGGCAAGAAGAAGATCCTCGAGAACTACCTGAACATCACCTTCTTCGGCCAGCAGGCCTACGGCGTCGAGGCGGCCGCCCAGCGTTACTTCTCCAAGTCCGCCAAGGACCTCAACGTCCAGGAGTCCGCCCTCCTGGCCGGCATCGTCCAGTCGCCCAGCCGGTACGACCCGGTCAACGACGAGGCCGAGGCCACCAAGCGGCGCAACACCGTCCTGGAGCGCATGGCCCAGGTCGGCGACATCTCACAGGCGGAGGCCGACAAGGCCCAGAAGGCACCGCTCGGACTGAAGGTCAGCAAGCCCAAGAACGGCTGCATCACGGCCGTGAAGAACTCCAGCTTCTTCTGCGACTACGTACGCGAGGTGTTCCTGAGCGATCCGGTCTTCGGCAAGACCCGCGAGGATCGGTCCAAGATCTGGAACCAGGGCGGCCTGACCATCCGCACGACCCTCGACCCGCAGGCCCAGGAGTCGGTGCAGGCCTCCCTGAAGAACCACGTCCACCAGTCGGACTCGGTGTCCGCGGCCACCACGCTGGTCGAACCGGGCACCGGCAAGATCCTCGCCATGGGCCAGACGAAGCCGTACGGCTACGGCAAGGACGAGACGGAGATCAACTACTCGGTCGACGCGGCCTACGGTGGCTCCAACTTCGGTTTCCCGACGGGTTCGACCTTCAAGCCCTTCCTCTCGGCCGCGGCGCTGGAGGAGGGCCTGCCGCCGACGCAGGAGTACTCGTCGCCGTACGAGATGGAGTACCCGAGCCCCGTCCAGACCTGCGACAAGCCCTGGGTCAACGACAAGAACAACCCCTACACCGTCGAGAACGAGAACGAGACGGAGGTCGGCCCGTACCGCCTGAAAGAAGCGATGGGCCTCTCGGTCAACACGTACTTCGTGCAGATGCTCTCCGACATCGGCCTGTGCCCGGTGGCCAACATGGCTGACAAGCTGCACGTCCGTCAGGGCAACGGCGACAAGCTGCCGCAGAGCCCCTCCGCCCTCGCCCTCGGTTCGGTCGGTATGTCCCCCCTGACGATGGCGAGCGCCTACGCGACCTTCGCCTCACGCGGCATGTACTGCACGCCGGTCGCGATCGAGTCGATCACGCAGAAGGTCGGCAACAAGCAGAAGACGCTCGAGGTGCCGAAGTCGACGTGCTCGCGGGCCATGACCGAGAAGACCGCGGACACCGTGAACACGCTCCTGCGCGGCGTGGTCGACTCCGGTACGGGTCAGGAGGCCGGCCTGACCGACCGCGACAACGCCGGTAAGACGGGTACGACCGACGAGCGCAGGAACGCCTGGTTCGTCGGCTACACGCCGAACCTGTCGGGCGCCGTCTGGGTCGGCAGCGCCTCCCAGCAGGTCGAGATGAAGAACATCACGATCGGCGGCGTCACCCACGCCCTCGTCTTCGGTGGCGCGGTCCCGGGCCCCATCTGGAAGGAAGCCATGACCGGCGCCCTGGTGGGCAAGGACTCCCCGTCCTTCAACCTTGTCGACATCCCGGAAGGCGACAAGGACAAAGACAAGGACAAGGACGAGGACCGGGGTGACGAGGGCGACCGCGACGACGGCGGCAACGGTGACCCCGGTGCCGTCGGCGGCCTGACCGGCGACGGAAACAACGGCGGGGGCGGCAACGGGGGCACCGAGCCCAACCCGGGCTTCACCATCCCGGAGGGCTTCATCCAGGGCCCGGGCAACGGTCCCGGGGGACGCCGCTGACCCGCCACCCCTGACGCGGCCCGTCCCGGCCCTGCAGGGACAGCACGCATACGACGAACGGTCCCTTCCCTCAACAGAGGGAGGGACCGTTCGCTTGGCACCTGAGTCCGGTACCCGAGTCGGGCACCTGAGTTCCGGTACCCGAGTTCCGGTACCCGAGTCAGCCCGCCAGCAGCTTCTTCACCGCGGCCGCCACCCGACCGCCCTCCGCCTGCCCGGCCACCTTCGGGTTCACGATCTTCATCACGGCACCCATGGCACGTGGCCCCTCCGCACCGGCGGCCCGGGCCTCCGTCACCGCCTGGGCGACGATCGCGTCCAGCTCGTCGTCGGACAGCTGCTGGGGCAGGTAGGCGGCGAGCAGGACACCCTCCGCCTTCTCCCGCTCGGCCTGCTCCGGGCGCCCGCCCTGCGCGAAGGCCTCGGCGGCCTCACGGCGCTTCTTCGCCTCGCGGGTGATCACCTTCTGCACCTCGTCGTCGGAGAGCTCCCGCTTCTCCTTCCCCGCGACCTCTTCCTTGGTGATCGCGGAGAGCGTGAGCCGGAGCGTGGAGGATCGGAGCTCGTCACGCTCCTTGATCGCGGCGTTGAGGTCGTCGTGCAGCTTCGACTTGAGCGTGGTCATGGGGGTGATTGTCTCAGGTACGGAAGGAAGAGTGCCTGCCGATTTACGCTGCCCCCCGGCGGGCTCCCCGACGAGTCCCCCGACGAGTCCCCCGGCGAGTCCCCCGGCGAGCCCCTCCCCCGTGGCTCCCCATCCGGTCGGCTCCCGCCACCGCTTCTGACACGATGGACGTATGCGCGCGCGATACGGAGTACCCCTGGGAATCACGGCGGTTGGCGCCGCCGGTCTGGTCTACGCGGCGGGCTTCGAGGCCCGCTCGTTCCGCCTCCGGCGGGTGACCGTCCCCGTTCTGCCCTCCGGGATGCGTCCTCTGCGCGTGCTGCAGGTCTCCGACATCCACATGGTCGGCGGCCAGCGCAAGAAGCAGCGCTGGCTGCGTTCCCTCGCCGGGCTGCGCCCCGACTTCGTGATCAACACCGGTGACAACCTGTCCGACCCGGAGGGCGTCCCGGAGGTCCTGGACGCCCTGGGGCCCCTGATGGAGTTCCCGGGCGCCTACGTCTTCGGCTCCAACGACTACTACGGCCCGAAGCTGCGCAACCCCGCCCGGTACCTGATCGAGAAGGCCCAGGGCCGCCATGGTCTGAACGGCAACACGCCGGCCGAGGGCGTTGTCCACAACCCGTGGGAGAACCTGCGCGACGGCTTCGACGCGGCCGGCTGGCAGAACCTCACGAACACGCGCGGGACGCTCAAGATCGAGGGTGTGTCCGTCGAGCTGACAGGACTGGACGACCCGCACATCAAACGGGACCGGTACACGGAGGTGGCGGGCGGCCCGTCCAGTACGGCGGACTTCTCGATGGGCGTGGTCCACGCGCCGTACCTGCGCGTCCTCGACTCCTACACTGCGGACGGCTACCCCCTGCTCCTCGCCGGTCACACGCACGGCGGCCAGCTGTGCATCCCCTTCTACGGCGCCCTGGTCACCAACTGCGACCTGGACACGGAGCGCGTGAAGGGCCTGTCCACGCACACGGCCGAGGGCCGCACGACCTACCTCCACGTATCGGCGGGCTGCGGCACGAACAGGTACACCCCGGTACGTTTCGCCTGTCCGCCGGAGGCGACGCTGCTGACGCTGGTGGGACGGGAGCACTGACCGGCGAAGGCAGGGCCGCATCGACGGTCGGACACGGCCACCCCGGACGGCGGACCCACCCCGGACCCACCCCGGACCGAACCGGGGCCGAGCCTGAGGCCTGATCGAGGCCGGACCGCGAGGACGGACCCCGAAGGCGGACGCGAGGGCGAACCGCCAGCCCGCCCCTGGGCCGGGCCCAGGGGCGGGCTGGGTAACCCACACGGCGCACCCACATAGCCCGCAATGTCCGGTCTGTCTACCGTGAGGCCATGACAGCCCCGATACCCAGGGACATCCCGGACCTCCCCGCAGTCCCGGGTCCACCCAGACTGCTGCCCTCCCCCGTCCCGGCGACGGCCGTCCTGCCCCTCGTACGCCGCCCGCTCGTCGCCGGCTTCCGCGCCCTGACCGCGCTGCTGGCTCTGACGGGCGTGACGGTCGAACTGCTCCTCGGTGGTCCGCCCACCAGGACCCTGAGCCACTTCACCATCCAGAGCAGCATCCTGCTGGCGCTGGTCCTGTTCGTCTCCGCCCGTCGCGCCTGGTCCGCCCGGCGCCCCCTGTCCGGCGCCCTCACGGGAGCGGCCGTCTTCTACGTCGCCGCCGCCGGCCTCGTCCACCACCTGCTCCTGGCCAACGCGGCGAGCTCCTTCGCCACGACGGAGGGCGCCGGTGCGGTCACGGGCTGGCACACGGTCGCGGCCCACCTCCTGAACACGGCCGTTCCCGTCGCCGCGGCCCTGGACTGGCTCCTGCTCACCACCCCCGGCCGCCTGCACCTGCGCCAGGCCGCCGTATGGCTCCTCTATCCCCTGGCCTACCTGGCCCTCTCCCTGGGCCGCGGCGAGCTCCTCCTCCCCGGCACCCAGGACCGCTACCTCTACCCCTTCCTCGACGTCGACCAGCACGGCTACAAGGGCGTCCTCGGCAACGCCCTCCTCCTCGGCCTCTCCCTCTACGCCCTGGGCGCCCTCCTCGTGGGCCTGGACCACATCCGCCCGAACCCGCTCCGCCGCCGTCGGTAAACCGGATTTCGCCTCCGGCCGCCGGTGGGCTAAAGTAAACGACGTCGCCGCGATGAGCAGCGACGATCGGGGTGTGGCGCAGCTTGGTAGCGCGCTTCGTTCGGGACGAAGAGGTCGTGGGTTCAAATCCCGCCACCCCGACAGTGAAGTACCAGGTCAGGGGCTTGATCCGCTTAGCGGGTCGGGCCCCTGAGTGGTTTGTGGGGCCGTCTTGGGAGCCGTTTGGGAGCCGAGTCCGGGATACGGCTCCCCGGGCAGCTTCCATGCGAAGTGGCCACAAGGGCGCGGCTCCGCCAGCGGTTGGTGAGGGCCACGGCAGCAAAGCCGGCCAAGCCGGCTGGGATTCCGCGAACTCCGGACTGTCAGTGCCGGTCCTTAGGCTGAGACGTGCTGTACCGCGCGTCCCCTAGGAGAGCTCGTGCAACACTTCTACAAAGACCTCGGCAGCCTCAAGAAGGGCTCCACAGTCGTCGTCACCCTGCGCAAGCAAGCCAACGTCCAGGTGATGAAGCGCGGCGAGTACAGCAATTACAAGTCGGGGCGGCGGTACCAGTACCTGGGCGGTCATGTCACTCGCTCCCCCTTCCGGGTCACCACCCCCAGTAGCGGGCACTGGGTCATGGCCATCGACCTCGGCGGCCTCGCTGGCCGCATCGACGCTTCTGTCCGGGTGCAGCCGCCCCCACGGGGCTTTCTCCCTCCGGCCCGGGAACCGCAGCGCAACCCGGCCCGGTCCGTCGCAGTCCATGAGCCGGAGGAGCCTCCCGGGGACGTACTGGGCGGCCAGACCTGGGACGTCTTCATCTCACACGCGTCGGAGGACAAGGCAGCCGTTGCCCGCCCTCTCCGGGACGCGCTGACCAAGTTGGGTGTGGCGGTCTGGCTCGACGAGGCCCAGATGCGGATCGGCCACAGCCTCCGCCGCAAAATCGACGAAGGGATCAGGGCAAGCCGGTTTGGCGTCGTTGTTCTCTCGACGTCCTTCATCACCAAGGGCTGGACCAACCACGAGCTTGACGGACTGGTCACTCGCAACGTGGCAGGGGAGCAGTCACTCCTGCCGATCTGGCACAACCTGAGTGCTGACGACGTTCGGCGCTACAGTCCCTCGCTCGCGGACAAGGTGGCGATGAGCACGAGCGAATACTCCATCGAGGAGATCGCACAGCAGATCGCTGACGTGGTTCGAGAAGAAGGCCCCGCTTGAGCCCGGGGGCGTTATCGCCGAGTCAGCTATCGGCGCACCCACCCCTCTAGAGTGGCATGACCACGCTCACCGGGGCAGAGCCCGGAGAGCAGGAGGTGGCCGCCGCGTCAGATACGAGGGCCACCAGACTAGACGGAGCGTCAGCGCTACAAGGGGGTCCGGTGGCAAGGCGGAATGGGCGTGAAGGCAACGGCGCGGTTCGCATGGCGTTGCGCGCGGTGTTAGCCGGCGTCACGGGCAGTGTGATCGGTATTGCCGCGTACTCGATCAGCCAGACCGGCGGGCAACGGCTGTCGATCATCGTGGGTTGCCTCATCGGAGTCGCCGTGGCCCTCGGTCTGGAGCTGTACCGCAGGTCCGCTCAGCTGACGGAGGTCCGCCTCGTTCTCCTCGGCAACGAGATGTCGTTCACCACCAAGACGGACATGCGTCAGGCCGCTCAACGGATGTTCTTCCAAGCGGCCACACGGGTCGCCACCCGCCCGCTGGAGGACGGCAGCGGAAACCTGCGCGAGGCCCTGACCTCTCTTAAGACGCTCTTCGACCTCTATCGCGAGCCACTGGAAGGCCACACGACCCCTCCTCCGCCTGCCAAGGGTGACTCGGTGTACGAACTGGCCCTGGACATCCTCAACTTCGAACTCGCCCCGTTCCTGGCCAAGTGGCACCCCAGCCTGAAGGACTTCGAAGACCGCCACCCTGACCAGGACGAGTCCGAGTGGCCCCAGAACGCCGCATTCCGCACGGAGCTCCGCCAACTGCAGGAGCGGCTGCGGCCGTACGTGATCGGACTCGGGGAGATCGCCGGCATCCGTGATCCAGAGCGGCATCTGCGCCCTTCGGGTCGCTCTACACAGACCCACTCCACGGTGCCGCATCAGGACGGGGCGAGACCCGGCCCGCGGGAATGACGCCCCATGCGGTGACGTCTCGCAGCGGACGCAGTGTCGCATGATGGCAAGGTGACGATCTTCACCGTGCAGGCACTTCGTGCGTCGGCCCCGGACGACCAAGCAATCTACGCACCCCCCCCCCATCGATTTTTCGGCCGTCGAGTGGGAGGCAACAACCCGTCGGCTGAGGTCCCCACGAGGAGGCGGAAATGAGCACGCCCGACGCCTCCGCACGGGAGTGGGACGTCTTCATCAGTTACAGCCGGTCCGACGCCGGCAAGGTCAGCGCGCTCGTGTCCGCGCTCCAGGCACGCAACCTGCGCGTCTTCGTCGACGACACCGCCGTGGACGACTTCACGTCCATCACCGCCACCATCACGGAAGCGTTGGCCCACTCCCGGATACTGCTCGCCCTGTACTCGGCGGACTACCCGCAACGGCGAGCGTGCCAGTGGGAGCTGACCTACGCGTACCTGACCGGACAGCGCGAGGGTGATCCCCGCCGGCGGACACTCGTGCTCAACCCCGAACCCGCTTCCGACCACGTCCACCCGGTCGAACTACGAGACGCCAGACACTGGTCCTGGCCCACCACCCCGGAGGGGCTCGACCGGCTCGCCGAGCGCGTGACCGACCACGTGGGCACCACCGCCACCGTCATGGGAGACGCGGCGGACGCGCCTTTCGTGCCCTGGCTGCCCGCGCCCGCCCGCACGGGCTCGTTCCGCTTCACCGGACGCCTGGCCGAGCAGTGGCGCATGCACACGGCTCTCCACCGTCACCGTGCTCCGCTGGTCGCCCAGAGCGGCGGAGGACGCGGCGCGCAGCTGCGCGGCATGCCCGGGCTGGGCAAGTCGCTGCTCGCCCAGGAGTACGCCCTGCACTTCAGCTCGGCCTTTCCCGGCGGCGTCTTCTGGTTCGATCTGCATCCGTACGAGGGGGAGCCCTCGGAGGCGATGGAGTCCTACGCGGAACAGGTCTCCACCGTGCTGGCGGCTCTTCGGGTGACTGCCTCGACGTCCTCCCTGCCCGGCCTGCTCAGCCATCTCGCGGTCGCGCTGGGGGAACGCAACCTGCCCTGTCTGTGGGTGGTGGACGGCGTCCCCGACGGGCTGGCCGCGGACCAGCTCAATCTCCTGCGCGGCCCGCACCTGCTCACGGCCACCCTGATCACGACACGGTCCCTCCGGTACACGGCTTTCGCCGAGTGCGTCGACATGGCTCCGTTGTCGGACGCCGACGGCTATCGCCTCCTCACCTCCCGTCGCACGCCCCACGACGAGCTCGAGCACGCCGCCGCTCTCGCGCTCGTCCGTGATGTCGGTGGGCATCCGGAGGCGCTGGACCTGCTCGCCGACCTCACGGCCACCAGTGACTTCGTCGACGTACGCAATCGGCTGCATGCCCACGGTCCGGACGTGCTGGCCACCCGCCGGACGGTGTCCGGTGCCGGCGCGCCGGCTCACCGCCCACTCGCGACGGCCCTGCTGCCGAGACCACTCGCCGGCGCGGACCCGGCCGACGACGTCCTGCGGCTGCTCGCTCTCGCCTGCCCGGCACCGCTGTCCCGAACAGCCGTGGAAGACGTCCTGTCGTCCATCGGCCCCTACGACCCGTGGAATGTGGGAGCTCTCGTCTCAGAGGCCGTGGAAGCTCTTCGCGGCTCCGGCGCCTTGCTCCGCGAACCCCTGCGCGACCGGTCCTGGACCATTCATCCGCTGCTCGCCCGCGCCGTACACCGCCATGACTCGAACGTGGCCCGCCAGGAAGACCTCCGTCGGCTTCTTCTGCGTACGCTCGTTCCGGGCACCTCCGCCCGGGCCTCGGTTCCGGAGAGGCCCGCGACGACGAGTTCCCCCGAAGCCCAACTGTCGCCCACCTCCTCGGTCGGCATCTTTCCCGGGCCGCTGGAGCGAGCCGCAGCCTTCGACCTCCAGGTCGAGCTCGTCACCCGAGTCGGTGTGCAGCCGCTTCCCGGGGATCACGGCTCCCTGCGGGAGGCACTGACGTCCCTGCACTCACTGTTCGCCACGACGCGCGACCTGCTCCACCGGGTCGCGACCGAGACCGCCACCCCTCTGACGCTCCCCGGCATCGCCGCACGACTGACCAACACGTATCTGCGTCCCTTCCTCACGACGTGGCATCCGGCGCTTCAGGAGCACGAGGCCGTTCGTCCGCCGGACGTCGGCCCGGTCGAACACGAGAGGCGCTGGAAACGCTCCCCCGACATGCGCGCCGACCTCGCCGAACTGCGGGAGCCGCTCACAACCGTCGCCAAGGACCTCGCCGGCCTCTGCGGCATCGACCTCCTGGCCGCTTCTCCACCAGGTGAATGAAGAGCGTGGCGAGAGTTCTTCGCCGCTCGGTCCTCCCACCCCAGCGAACCGTCCGCGCGGCCTTCGTCGTGTCAGGGCCTGCTCGGCGGGCTGGTCAGACCCGGTCCAGGGGGCGGTGCGGGCCGCTGGGGAGTTCCGTTTCGACAGGGTCGCCGGGGCGCACCACGCCGCCCTCCCTCACGACGCTCATGATTCCGGCCTTGCGTACGATGTTCCCCGCCTCGTCGCGGCCGACGACCTGCTTCAGCAGCCCGTCCCGGAAGTTGTCGATCTGCAGACAGGGATTGCGGAGGCCGGTGACTTCCAGGACCGCCGAGTCGCCGATGCGTAGCAGTGTGCCGACGGGCAGACCGAGCAGGTCGATGCCGCGCGTGGTGATGTTCTCGCCGAGTTCGCCGGGCGCCACCTCGAACCCCTCCGCGCCGACCTCGGCGAAGAGCTCTTCATGGATGAGGTGGACCTGGCGCAGGTTCGGCTGTGTGGGGTCCTGCGCGACGCGCGAGCGGTGCTTGACCGTCACACCGGCGTGCACGTCCCCCTCCACACCGAGTCCGGCGAGCAGTCTGACGCTGTCCCGGTTCGGCTTGGTGAACGAGTACTCCCCGTTGCTGCTGACCGCCGCCCTCGTGTCCTTCGGAGGCTTCGGAGGCTTCGGGCGCTTCGGGTGGCCGACGGGCTCACACGGTGACTCCCGGTTGTTCCGGGCTGAGGTAGTACGTGCGCGTCTGCGCGGAGTGCGGCGACAACAGGCCGGCCAGTTCCTCGGCGGCGGTCTTGAGGAGGTGGCCGTCACGGGTGGCCTTGAGTGTTTCGAGTACGAAGGCGACGCGGGTGGAGTCTTCGGTGACGCGGGTGCGGTGTGCGTCGCGGTGGTTCCAGTGGCGGGTCAGCACTCCGGCGGCGTCGGTGTAGATGACCTCGCCGGGCTTGGGGTTCTCGGTGGTGTCGGGTTCGCCGAGCGGGGTGAACCCCTCGGTTCCGTCGGCGTACTTGATGTCCACGTCGCCGGTGACGTGGTCGAGGTCGAAGGCTCCTGCGGGCAGGCCGTGGTGGACGGATACGGCGTTGTAGGTGTCGACGGCCGGGTTGATACGCGGCAGGCCGCCCTTCTTGGCCATGCGGCGGCCGAGCGCGTCGACACTGGGGCGAATGCGGCGCGGGTTGGTGCCGAAGGCGCGGTAGGCGGTGTGCCAGGCCTCGATCCGCGGGTCGCTCTCGTCGGCGGGGGCCCAGGTACCGGCGGCCAGCCGCTGCTCGAGCTCGTCGAGCGCGGCGGCGCTGCCGGGCCAGGGCTCGCGGCCGCGCAGTCCGCCGGCGGTGACCACGGCGATGAGAGTGTCCGGGAAGGCCTGTGCGACGGCGGGGGCGAGGCGGACGGCGGTCATGGGAGGTCTCCATTCCGATGTGGTGCGGGGTGTGCGGGGTGTGTGTGCGGGGTGGACGGGGTGGACGGGGTGTGCGGTGTGGACGGGGTGTGCGGGGTGTGCGGGTCAGGGATTCCAGGGGCCTACGCGGTCCAGGCGGCGTCGCTGCTGGCGGGCCGTGGGCTCGTCGAGGGCCTGCTTGCGGTCGGTGAGACGGTCGGCGACGGTTGCACGGTGCTCCACGGGCTTGTGGTCGTCGTACTTGAACTTGGCCCGGACCTCCGTCACCGCCAGCCTCAGGCCGCGGATGCCGGGCAGCATCCGCCCGTACGGAGCCTGATCGATCCCGATGGGGGCGTGGTCGCCGTCGGGTTGGAAGTGGGCCATCTGCCGGCGCAGCAGCTCGGCCTTGGCTTCCGGCTCGTCGACGATGTGGGCCCGGCAGACGAACTGGACGGCAGCGTAGTAGCTGGTGGGCACGCCTTCGGCGGGAGGCGTGCCGGGCTTGGCGCGCCAGGGGCCGGGGACGAAGGCGTAGTCGCCGATCACGGTGAACGTCACGTTCGGGTCGTGCTCGATCACCTCCCAGACCGGATTCGGCCGGGCCAGATGGATCAGCAGCTCGTTGCCGTCCGGGACGAAGTGGGTGGGCACGGTGGTAGGCGCTTGGCCGAGCCGTCCGTTGACGCTGAGCAGTCCGAAGTCGTGGCCGTCGGCGATCCAGGTCTGCCATTCGGCCTCGTCCAGGGCCGCGTCCCAGGGCTGGATGAACATGCGGGGCTCCTTGAAGTACGCGGGGCGGTCAGGCGCGGGCGAGGAGGCTGACGGCGACCGCGCCCAGGCCTACGAGCTGTCCCCCGCGGATACGCTCGGCAAGCACGCGCTACGAGCGGACAGGCGCCGTGCCGCACCGATACGGGGCACTGATCACGGCGCCGACGGCGAGGTCACTGCTGCGTGCGGCGAGCGGTGCCCGGGCCGTCGAGGAAGTCGGCGGAACCGGCGCATCCGTAGGCCTGCGAGCTGCCCGGGGCCGGCAGCGGAGCTATCACGGAACAATCCCTTACTATTACAATGGAACGACTAGACCGTACAACGGAACGACCGCACTCTGTCAACTGAACGACCGGGTGACACGTTCCACCGACCGACCGGGATGGTGACCAGGTGACCGAGACAGAGGTGGCCCTGCGCACACTCGCGCACAACGTCCGCTCGGCTCGCACGCGCGCCGGTCTGTCCCTGGACGAGCTCGGCCGCCGGGCCAAGGTCAGCAAGGGCGCCCTGGTCGGGCTGGAGAAGGCGCAGGGCAACCCGAACTTCGCGACTCTGGTCAGGCTGGCCGACACGCTCGGCGTCTCGGTCTCCGCTCTGATGGACGGTCCGCCCGAAGGGCGCGTCCGCGTGGTCTCCGCCGACGCCGTGATGCCGCTGTGGGCGGGCGAGCGGGGCAGCGAGGCCCGGCTCATGCTGACGACGTCGGGCTCCGCCCCGGTCGAGGTGTGGCGGTGGCGTCTGGAGCCGGGCGAGACGTACCCCAGCCACCCCCACCAAGCCGGTGTCGTGGAGACCGTCAGCGTCACCACGGGGCGCATGGTCCTGGTCGTCGACGGCACGGAGCATCCGGTCGAAGCCGGGCAGACCGCCACGTACGACGGCGACGTCCCCCACACCTATGTCGGGGCGGGCGACGAGACCTGCCATCTGATCATGACCGTCCATCTGCCGCCCGGGCCCGCGTCCACGACCTGACCGGGCCGCGGACGGCGCCCGCGCGACGGTGACAACGGGCCCGTTCAGGGCCTGGGCTTCCCCGCCTGGCCCGTCACCCCGAAGGTGCGGCCGGGAGCGGCGTACTCCGCCGGGCCGTCGTAGCGCGTACCCGCCCGGGTCACGGCCTCCTCCGGATCCAGGGACGGGCCGATGTGGGTGACGACCAGGCGCTGCGCACCGGCGACGGCCGCGCTCGCGCCCGCCTGTTCCGGGGTGTGGTGGACGGCCTCCGTGCCGGCCTGCGGCGTGCGCGCGTAGTCCGCCTCGCACAGCAGCACCGTGCAGTCGTCGGCGAGCGCGGTGAGCGCCTCACAGGGGGCGGTGTCCCCGGAGTAGGTGAGGGAGGCGCCGCCCTCGGTCTCGACACGGACCCCGAACGCGGGCATCCCGTGCGCCACCGCCCGGCTGGTCAGGGCGAGTCCACCGACCAGGGCGCGGTGGTGGTCACGCACCTCGACGACCTGGAAGGCGTCCTCCACCGGGCTCCGCCGCGGCCCGTTGGTGAGGAAGCCGGCGAGCCGGTCCGCGATGCCCGGTGGTCCGAAGAGGGGTACGGGCGCGGCGAGTTCGACGTCCGCGTACAGGAGGCCGTAGTACGCGGTCAGCAGGTCGGAGCAGTGGTCCGCGTGCAGGTGGGAGATCCAGATGCCGTCGAGCTCGTCCAGGCGTATGTGTGCGCGCAACGCCCCGAGCGTGCCGCTGCCGGCGTCCAGCCACAACCGGGTACCGGCGCCCTCGACGAGGTATCCCGAGCACGGGTTCCCGGCTCGGGGGTACGGGCTCGCGCTGCCGAGCACCGTGAATCGCAGATCGTCCGTCATGCGCGCGGAGTTTACGGGCGTCGCCCTCATGGCCCGTCGATGCCTGTCAGTGCCTCACGGTGCCTGTCAGTGCCTCACGGTGCCTGTCAATATTTGTCAGTGCCTCTCGGTGCCCTCTCAACCCCTTGGAGCGCACGCGCCACCGGCGCTCTAGGGTGTCCCGGGTTGCCGGAACACAGCCTGGCGCAGGCAGGGAGACAGGGAGACAGCCGTGGGTACTGCGCGTACGAGCAGGACGCCGTTGCCGGGTATCGGGGTGCGCTACGACCTGGTCACGCGGGAGCGGCGTCGGCTGTCGGTGGTGGCCGAACCGGACGGCGTCCGGACGCTGAGCACGTATCGCAAGGACGATCCGGACGACCGCGCGATGTCGGTACGACTGGCCGCGGACGAGGCGGCGGCGGTCGTCGACGCGCTCATGCCGGCCCATCACAGTCCCAGCCTTCTGTCGACGACCGAGTTGGGGCTGGTCGCGGAACGGGTCGTGCTGTCGCGGACGTCCCACTGGAGCGGGCGCCTGCTGGGAGAGACCCGGATGCGTACGGATACCGGTGTGTCGATCGTGGCCGTGCTGCGACGGGCCGAGGCGATCCCGTCTCCCGGGCCGGAGTTCCGCCTGGCCGGCGGTGACACGCTGATCGTGATCGGGACGCGTGAGGGCGTCGATACCGCCGTGGAGATACTCGGCCGGGAGTGAGGGGCACGGCTGACCGGCGGAGGCGCCGGCCGGGATCCGGGCAGAGCCGTCGAGACCCTCGCCGGGACGTCGTGCACGGCCCCGCCGAGACACTCGCCCGGGACGCCGTACACGGTCATGGCCTCCTCACCGTCCTGCCACAGCGGCCGCCGCTTCTCAGGCGTTGGCGTGCTCGGACTCCGCGGTCGGCTCCGCCTCGACGCGGGCGGGACCGGGTGCCTTCGAGGTGGCCCGGCGGGTGAGGCGGCGGGCCAGTGGCTCGGTGAAGCGGGTGGTCAGCGGGCCGACGACGACGAGGATGAGCACGTAGGCGGTGGCCAGCGGGCCGATGCGTGGCTCGACGCCCACGGCGAGTCCGGCGATGACGATGGAGAACTCGCCGCGGGCGACGAGGGTGCCGCCCGCCCGCCAGCGGCCTCCGCCCTGGATGCCGGCACGGCGCGCGGCGTACCAGCCGGTGGCGACCTTCGTGAGTGCCGTGACGACGGCGAGGAGAAGGGCGGGGACAAGGACGGGTGGGATGTCGGCGGGGTCGGTGGACAGGCCGAAGAAGACGAAGAAGACGGCGGCGAACAGGTCACGCAGCGGGGTGAGGAGGCTGCTGGCGCCCTCGGCGACCTCGCCGGACAGCGCGATGCCGACGAGGAAGGCGCCGACCGCCGCGGAGACCTGGAGCTCCTGGGCGAGGCCCGCGACGAGGAGGGTGAGTCCGAGTACGACCAGTAGGAGCATCTCGGAGTTGTCCGAGGAGACCGCGCGGCTGATCAACCGCCCGTGGCGGAGCGCCACGTAGAGGACGGCGCCGACGGTGCCCAGGGAGATCAGCAGGGTGACGGTGCCTCCGGCCAGGCTGACGCCGGCCAGCAGGGCGGTGAGGATCGGCAGGTAGACGGCCATGGCGAGGTCCTCGATGACGAGGACGCCGAGGACGACAGGGGTCTCCCGGTTGCCGAGCCGGCCCAGGTCCCCGAGGACCTTGGCGATCACTCCGGAGGAGGAGATCCAGGTGACGCCGGCCAACGCCACGGCGGCAACCGGGCCCCAGCCCAGGATCAGTGCCGCTACGGCACCGGGAACCGCGTTGAGGACGAAGTCGACCACCCCGGAGGGGTACTGGGTCTTGAGGTTGGTGACGAGTTCCGAGGCGCTGTACTCCAGACCGAGCAGGAGCAGTAGCAGGATGACGCCGATCTCGGCGCCTGTGGCGACGAACTCCTCGCTGGCCTGCAGGGGCAGGATGCCCCCGTGGCCGAAGGCGAGCCCGGCCAGCAGGTAGAGAGGGATGGGCGAGAAGCCCACCCGGCCGGCGAGGCGGCCGAGCAGCCCCAGAGCGAGGATGATCGCTCCCAGCTCGATGAGCATGGCAGTCGTGTCGTGCACGGGCGTCTGTCCTCCGGTTCGGTTCGGCGACGGCGTCTGTGCCTTCCCGGCAGCGAGCGGCGGCGGAGGGCGGCCGGTGAGCGGACGAGAGCCCTTCGAGGCACGGCGGGGCAGCCGAAGGTGGCGTGGTGAGGGGGTGAGGGGGTGGCGTGGTGTGGTCTGGTGCGGGGGATACGGCGGGGTGGGGTGTGAACTCGTGCGGCGTGCGTGGCTGCGTGGCGTGCGTGGCATGCGTGCTCGGCGTGACGCGCGTGGGCTGCTGCTGCGCGAGACCGGGGCCGGGCGGTCCGGCCGGGGCCGCGAACCGGCATGTGGTCGGCGGGCGGCCGGGGGCTTCGAGCCGTGGGACGGGCCTGAAGGTCAGACGCCGGGAGCGGCACCGCTCGCGTCTGGCACGCTGTCACGGGCGGTGTTGTCGATCCGTACGGTCCTGCGGGCCGGGACGGCTCGGTCCATGGCGCGTCCCCCTCGTACCTCATCGAATGCCGTCATTGAGCTGCGCAAAATGAGCACCCAACCGCTCAACGGAGCGTCACGGCTCGGTAAAGAAAGTCGGATCGTAGCCATGTCGTTCTGTGAG
>NZ_BAABCQ010000071.1:8497-36595 GCF_039539045.1 Streptomyces marokkonensis | reverse complement strand
ATCGCGCCATAAAAAGTTGGCAAAGGCAAGTATTGCGATAGTAAACGTGCAGGTGATGGGTGGATGGCGGGTCGTGGACGGGTGGGGAGGGGGCTGCGTGCGCCCGGTGGGCAGTGGCCAAGGGATCTCGGGAGCCCCGCACTTGGGCCGCAACCGCGGATTCGCTAGTGTCTCGGCCCATGGCTAACAACCAGGGCCC
The DNA here is from genome assembly GCF_039539045.1 of Streptomyces marokkonensis. Classification (NCBI taxonomy): domain Bacteria; kingdom Bacillati; phylum Actinomycetota; class Actinomycetes; order Kitasatosporales; family Streptomycetaceae; genus Streptomyces; species Streptomyces marokkonensis. Next base: position 36,396 of record NZ_BAABCQ010000071.1, on the reverse strand, counting down.
CCAGGGCAATAACGACCCCGCAGGCAGCACCCAGATGTTCCGCGCGTTCGTCGACGACGGCCCTCAGACCCGGCAGGCGGCCCCCGCCGCCTCCTCCGGGCCCCGCATCGGCCTGATCGTCGGCATCGTGGCCGCCGTGGTGATCGTCGCGGCCGTGGCCTGGCTGGCGCTGAAGTAGACCGGTGCCGGAGTGGGCCGGCGCCGTACAGACGCAGACATGCAGACCTACAGGCCTACAGACCTACAGGCGAACAGACACGCAGGGCATACGGCAGCGGCCGTCGCGTCACCCCCGAGGTGTCGCGGCGGCCGTCGTCGCCGTCGTAGGGCGTATGCCGGGTACGCGTACGCCACGCACGCGTGCACGACGTGCCCGTGCACGACGTGCGCGTATGTCGCGCGCCGGGCTCAGTCGGAGATGAGGCCCTCGCGCAGCTGTGCCAGGGTGCGGGTCAGCAGCCGGGAGACGTGCATCTGCGAGATGCCGACCTCCTCGCCGATCTGCGACTGGGTCATGTTGGCGAAGAAGCGCAGCATGATGATCCGCCGCTCCCGGGGCGGCAGCTTGGCCAGCAGCGGCTTGAGGGACTCGCGGTACTCCACGCCCTCCAGCGCCGTGTCCTCGTAGCCCAGGCGGTCCGCCAGGGAGCCCTCGCCGCCGTCGTCCTCCGGGGCCGGGGAATCCAGCGAGGAGGCGGTGTAGGCGTTGCCGACCGCGAGGCCGTCGACGACGTCCTCCTCGGAGACGCCGAGCACGACGGCCAGTTCGCCGACCGTCGGGGAGCGGTCCAGCTTCTGGGAAAGCTCGTCGGTGGCCTTCGTCAGGGCCAGGCGCAGCTCCTGAAGCCGGCGCGGGACGCGCACCGACCACGAGGTGTCGCGGAAGAACCGCTTGATCTCGCCGACCACCGTCGGCATGGCGAACGTCGGGAACTCCACGCCCCGTTCGCAGTCGAAGCGGTCGATCGCCTTGATCAGGCCGATGGTGCCGACCTGGACGATGTCCTCCATCGGCTCGTTGCGGGAGCGGAAGCGCGCGGCGGCGTAACGCACCAGCGGGAGGTTGAGCTCGATCAGGGTGTCCCGGACGTAGGTGCGCTCCGGGCTGTTCTTGTCGAGGGCGGCGAGCCGCAGGAACAGGGAGCGGGACAGGGTGCGGGTGTCGATGGCCCCCGTGGCCGGGACGGCCTGGGCCGGCACGGCATCGAGGGCCGGCACGGCGTCGAGAGTCGGTACGGCTTCGATGGCCTGTGCGTCATCGACGGGGCCGAGCGCCTCGAGCGTGTCGGGCGCGGTCTCGCTCTCGGCGAGCGCGAGCACCTTCGAGCTGCCCTGGTCTGCGGACATGCCACCCCCTTTGGGTCGCGGGACGGTCACGGCGCACGCTCCCACGCCGGGAACGCAGCCTCCACCTGAATACCGGAGCCGAGGCTCCGGCAAACGCGTCTCCGGCAGAATGTCACATGTCGGCAACGCGCTGTAGTGACATGTCGACATCCGAGACGCGAATACCCCCTGGAAACAGGGGGTCTGACGGTCTTTCGGCCCGATCCTCCCGCAACGGCCCTGGTGGGCGATTCACTCGCCCCAGTGACCTCTCGTTCGCGCCTTCGATTGCATCCCAAGGCGGTCTTCAGGTTACGCGTCGATCCGGTTCGCGGACCTCAACCGCTGGAAACTACGCGCCAGTAGCCGCGAGACGTGCATCTGGGAGACGCCGAGTTCCGCACTGATCTGTGACTGGGTGAGGTTGCTGTAGTAGCGCAGCAGCAGAATGCGCTGTTCCCGTTCCGGTAGCTGGACGAGCAGGTGACGGACCAGGTCGCGGTGCTCGACCCCGTCGAGGGCGGGGTCCTCGTAGCCGAGCCGGTCGAGCAGTCCGGGCAGTCCGTCGCCCTCCTGCGCGGCCTCCAGGGAGGTGGCGTGGTACGACCGTCCCGCCTCGATGCAGGACAGCACCTCCTCCTCGGTGATGCGCAGCCGCTCGGCGATCTCGGCGGTCGTCGGGGAGCGGCCGAAGGCGGTCGTCAGGTCCTCGGTCGCGCTGTTGACCTGCACCCACAGCTCGTGCAGCCGACGCGGTACGTGCACGGTGCGGACGTTGTCGCGGAAGTACCGCTTGATCTCGCCGACGACGGTCGGCATGGCGAACGTCGGGAACTGCACGCCCCGCTCCGGGTCGAAGCGGTCGATGGCGTTGATGAGCCCGATGGTGCCGACCTGGACGACGTCCTCCATCGGCTCGTTGCGGGAGCGGAAGCGGGCGGCGGCGTAGCGCACCAGAGGCAGGTTGGCCTCGATGAGCGCCGTACGTACCCGGTCGTGCTCCGGTGTGCCCGGCGCGAGGCCCTTCAGCTCACCGAAGAGCACCTGGGTCAGAGCCCGGGTGTCGGCGCCCCGGCTGCGCTGCGGCGCGGCTTCCGGCGTGGCTTCCGGCGCGGGCGGCGCCTGGACAGCTGCGGCATGTGCGGCATGTGCGGGGGGAGTGGCTTGTGCGGCCGGTGCGACCTGTGAGCTGTGCGTGCTGTGCTCGGTCTGCGTGCTGCGCTCGGTCTGCGGGGTTTGGGGCGGGGGCTGCGGGGTTTGTGTGGCCTGAACGGCCTGTGCGGGCGGTGCGTGAGGCGCAGTACTGGCCGGCACGGTCAACTCCACCTCGTGATCGGTCAACTCTTCCGTAACTCATCCGTCAAAAGCGGTCATAGCATCACAAGACATGTGCACTGTGTGCAAGCACCCCATAACGCCGTGTTGAGTGAACGCGAGGCGGACCCGGAGGGGAACACGAGCGGCCCCGCACCGTGCGGGTGCGGGGCCGGAACGCGCGGCCGTACTAGAACTCGTAGTCGGCGATCACCCAGGTGGCGAACTCCCGCCACAGTGCGACGCCCGCCTGGTGCGCCGGGTGGTCCACGTAGCGTCGGAGGGCATCGGTGTCGTCCACGGCCGAGTTGATGGCGAAGTCATAGGCGATGGGTCGGTCGCTGATGTTCCAGGCGCACTCCCAGAAGCGCAGCTCCTCGATCTGGTCGCCGAGTGCCCGGAAGGCCTCGACGCCCTTCGCGACACGTGGGTCGTCGCGCTCCACGCCCTCGTTCAGCTTGAAGAGCACCAGGTGGCGGATCATCATTCTCCTCCGTTGGCGGCCCAGGTCATGAAGTCGCCGACGGCTGAGGCCGCGTCGGAGACGCCCTGGAAACCTATCTGTACGTAGTCGGCGGCCTTGGCCGGATCCGTGATGATCACGTACAGCACGAAGACCACGAGCAAGTAGACGGCGATCTTCTTCGCGTTCACCGCCACCGCGGCCTCCCCTGGGACTGTCCCTCGGACTCCTGTGCTACCGGCGGTGAGTGTAACTGTCCGGCCCCGCAGGCGATCAATGCCGCAGCGATCAGTGCCGGAAGTGAATCAGTGCCGGGAGTGGATCGGTGCCGGGAGTGATTCAGTGCCGGGAGTGATTAGGGGCGGGAAGTGATTCAGGGTGGGACAGTGATCAGTGTCCGGGCCGGCGAGGCCGCGCGGTACCCGAGCCCGGTCCGGAACGGCACGAAGGGCCCAGTCCGTCGGACTGGGCCCTTCTTCGGCGGTAGCGGTGGGATTTGAACCCACGGTGACTTGCGCCACACTCGCTTTCGAGGCGAGCTCCTTCGGCCGCTCGGACACGCTACCGAGAGAGACCTTACAACAGAGTGCGGCGTGGTTGAAATCGGTTCTGGGCGGCTTGGCCGGTGCCGGTCAGCGGTCGCGGAAGAAGTCCGTGAGCAGCCGGGCGCAGTCGTCCGCGAGGACGCCCTCGATCACCTCGGGGCGGTGGTTGAGCCGCCGGTCGCGCACGACGTCCCACAGGGAGCCGGCCGCGCCCGCCTTGTCGTCGCGGGCGCCGTAGACGACGCGGTCCACCCGGGACTGTACGAGCGCGCCCGCGCACATCGTGCACGGCTCCAGGGTGACGACGAGCGTGCAGCCGGCCAGCCGCCACTCGCCGAGCTCCGCGGCGGCCCGCCGGACCGCGAGGACCTCGGCGTGGGCCGTGGGGTCGCCGGTGGCCTCGCGTTCGTTGTGCCCGGCCGCGAGCACGGTCCGGTCGTCCGCCGCCAGCACGACGGCGCCGACGGGGACGTCCCCGTCCCGTGCGGCGTGACCGGCCTCAACCAGGGCGAGCCGCATCGCGGCCCGCCACGGGTCGCGTACCGGGTCGGGCGGTACGGATCCGTCCACCGGTTCCCTCTCCCGGTCCTCCTGGTCCTCCTGGTCCTCCCGGTCCTCCTGGTCCTCCCGGTCCTCTCCGGCCGGCTCGGTCGGCGCGGTCAGCGGACGGTCTCCAGGACATCGGAGGCACCCAGGGCCTCGGCGATCTCGCCGACCGCGTCCCCGGACATCGAGCGCAACTCCTTCTCGCTCACGCCGAGGTCGTCGAGGACCTCGGCGTCACCGACCGGTCCGTGCGGCACGGCCTCACCCGTGCCGGCGGCCGCGTCACCGCCGTCCCCGCTGTTCGCTTCGTCCTCGTCGTCGGACTCTCCGTCCTCCGTGCCGTCGAGGTCGAGGGCGTCGAGGTCGTCGCCGTCGTCACCGGGAGCCCGGCCGAGCAGCTCGTCGGTGAGCAGGATCTCGCCGTAGCTGCTTCGGGCGGCCGCGGAGGCGTCCGAGACGTAGATACGGGGGTCCTCCTCGCCGTCCACCCGGACGACGCCGAACCACGCGTCCTCCTGCTCGATCAGCACGAGCACCGTGTCCTCGTCGGGAGAGGCCTCCCGGGCGAGGTCGGTCAGATCCGACAGGGTCTCCACATCGTCGAGCTCCGTATCGCTCGCTTCCCACCCGTCTTCGGTGCGCGCGAGCAGTGCGGCGAAGTACACCGTGACTCTCCCACTGGTCATAGGCGTGCCGGTTGGGGGTCCCCCCGGCGGAGGCTGCGGGCGGAGGAGCGGTGCTCCGAGCCCACCCACTCGGAATCGTGGCAGAAACAAGGCCCTCAGGGGACGTCTTCGACGCCCTGTGTCCGGCAGTTTTGACCGGGGCCAGGGGCTCGTCGCCGCCACGTGCGGATCGTACGCGGATTTCGCGGAAACTCGCGGTGCCGCGTACGACCGTCCGTCGTAACGTCGGCGCGGCGCGTGATCTTCCCCGGCCGGGTCAGGGAAATGCCGGGGGAGCTGCCGAGAGGGCTACCAACGGAAGGTGCGCATGCGCATCGCGTGGCGCAGCCGGGCGGTCTTGGCGCGACGCGGCTGGACGCGGTCCCGCAGTGCGCGGGCCTCCGCGAGGTCGCGCAGGAACTGTGCCCGGCGCCGGCGGCGCTCGGCGTCCCTCTCCAGTTCCGCACTCCACCCGGTACTCCGGTCCGTGGTTCGCTCCGTACTCCGCTCGGTGCTCCCCTCCGTGCTTCGGTCCGTGCCTCGCCCGGTGCTCCTGTCCGTGCTTCGTTCCGTGCCGCGATCCGCCCCCGGCCCCTTGCCCGGGGACGGTGTGTCGTGGATGTCCCGGTCAGGCACAGTCTCACCACCCAGCGTCCGTCCCTCCCACCTTCCCCCGGCCGGGCGGTTTGACGCGGGCGAACGAGTGGAGCCGTACTCAGGGGCTTGCCCGCCGCGGGGACGCCGGTCCTGCGGGGCCCGGTTACTGTGGGGGTCATGCGTCTCCACGTCGTCGACCACCCCTTGGTCGCCCACAAGCTCACCACGCTGCGCGACCAGCGCACCGACTCCGCGACCTTCCGACGTCTCGCCGACGAGCTGGTCACCCTGCTCGCCTACGAGGCCACGCGCGACGTGCGCACCGAACAGGTCGACATCCACACACCGGTCTGCCGGACCACCGGCGTCAAGCTGTCCCACCCGCGCCCGTTGGTGGTGCCGATCCTGCGGGCCGGTCTCGGCATGCTCGACGGCATGGTCCGGCTGCTGCCGACCGCCGAGGTGGGATTCCTCGGCATGATTCGCAACGAGGAGACGCTGCAGGCCTCCACGTACACGACCCGTATGCCGGAGGACCTCTCCGGACGCCAGGTGTACGTCCTGGACCCGATGCTGGCCACCGGCGGAACCCTGGTCGCGTCGATCCAGGAGCTGATCAAGCGCGGCGCCGACGACGTGACGGCCGTGGTGCTGCTGGCCGCCCCCGAGGGCGTCGAACTCATGGAGCGCGAGCTGGCAGGCACTCCGGTGACGGTCGTGACGGCCTCGGTCGACGAGCGGCTGAACGAGCAGGGCTACATCGTGCCGGGCCTCGGTGACGCGGGCGACCGGATGTACGGAGCGGCCGAGTAGCACGGTCAGGTCCCCGGTCCCGGGCCCTGGTCAGGTCCCCGGTCCGGGCCGTGTCCGGCTCTTGGGCCCGGCCCGGTCAGTACGGGTACGGCTGCTCAGCAGCTCTTCTTCTCTGCGGCGGGCGTCGACCGCGGCGCGGCCAGCTTGGTCAGCGCCGCGTCGGCGTCCGCCTGCGTCGCCAGTCCCTTGAAGCCCTTGCCGATGATCAGGTCGATGGCGGTGCCCTTGCGAGCGGCATCGGTGCGGTGTTCGGCTGCGGGGAGCTGGGTGCCGAGCACGGGCAGGGAGGTCTTCAGGGAGGCGGCGGGACCGAGCAGGACGCCCGTGCCGTCGACCTTTTTGTCGTACTCCTTGGGTGCGTTGCTCACGTCGCCGACGCGGAAGCCGCGCTTCTTCAGCTCGTCGGCGGTCTTCTGGGCGAGTCCGCCGACGGTCGTCGCGTTGAGCACGTTGACGGTGACCTGGGCCGGCTTCGGCACGGCCACCGCGGCGGGCGAGGCGTTCGCCTTCGCGGGGGTGGCCCGGCAGTCCGTGGCCCCGGCCGCAGAGGCCTTGTCGCCGCCGGTGAAGACGTCGATGAGCTGCAGTGTGCCCCAGCCGAGCACCCCGAGCACGGTGACACAGGAGACGGCGGCGAACGCGAGTCGGCCGCGGCGTCGGGCCGGTCGCATCCGCGGGTACTTGTCCCCCGTGATCTTGTACTGGCCGCCCATGCCAGGGGGAGTGAGCATGCTCATGGTCGCAGCGTAGTGCGCTGGGCCGGTGATGCCTATTAGATGATCAGTCGACGTTCCGAGGTTCGGTGCAATGTCACCCGAAAGGGTCAATCCGGAGCGTCTGAGGGGTGTCGCGGGGTCGACTGGGGCCGGCTGCGGCGCGCCGCCGTGGGTGCCGTAAGTGCCGCGTGGGCCGCCGTACGGGGCGGGGCCGGGGACCGGTGTCGGTCAGTCGAGTTCGAGGACCCGCGCGTGCAGAACCTGGCGCTGCTGGAGCGCAGCGCGCACCGCGCGGTGCAGGCCGTCCTCCAGGTACAGGTCGCCCTGCCACTTCACGACGTGCGCGAAGAGGTCGCCGTAGAAGGTGGAGTCCTCGGCGAGGAGCGTCTCCAGGTCGAGCTGGCCCTTGGTCGTCACCAGTTGATCGAGGCGGACCGGGCGCGGCGCGACGTCCGCCCACTGCCGGGTGCTCTCCCGGCCGTGGTCGGGGTACGGCCGGCCGTTTCCGATGCGCTTGAAGATCACACGGAAAGCCTACCGGCCCGGACGTCGCGGGCGCAGCCATGGCGCCGGAGTGCGGCGCTGGAAATGCCGCCGTAAACGGGGCAAACGGGATCAGGGGGTCGGGGGAGGGCCGACTGCGAGGGCGTTCCCCCTGGCGCGTGGGCGGGTGGCGAACGCGAGTGGTGGAGGAGGGCCCGCCGGGGGAAGGGGCGTAGCGGATGGGCGGCGGCCGCCCCGGGCGCGCCGCAGCGGGCGCGGCCCGGGCCCTGTCGTGACGGCTACGCGTCGGCGGACTTCGCGGATTTCGCGGCCTTCGCCGCCGCCTTCATCTCCTGTTTGTGGGCGCGGACCCTGGTCAGGGACTCCGGCCCGGTGATGTCGGCGACGGAGCGGAAGCATTTCGGTTCGCCGTAGGCACCGGCGGCCTCACGCCAGCCCTCCGGCTGGACGCCGAGCTGCTTGCCGAGCAGGGCGAGGAAGATCTGGGCCTTCTGCTTTCCGAAGCCCGGCAGCTCCTGGAGCCGCTTCAGCAGCTCATTGCCGGTGTCGACGCCCCGCCAGACGGCCTCGGCGTCACCGTCGTAGGTCTCGACGAGGTACCGGCACAGCTGCTGGACGCGGCCGGCCATCGAGCCGGGGTAGCGGTGCACGGCCGGCTTGTCGGAGAGCAGAGCGGTGAACGCCTCGGGGTCGTGGGCGGCGATGTCGTGGGCGTCCAGGTCCTCCGCGCCCATGCGCCGGGCGATGGTCGACGGGCCCTTGAACGCCCACTCCATGGGAACTTGCTGGTCCAGCAGCATGCCGACCAGCGCGGCGAGCGGGCTGCGGCCGAGGAGCTCGTCGGCCTCGGGGTCCTGGGCGAGGTGAAGTGTGACGTCCATGTCCCGATGATCGCGCGTGCGGGCTCAGGTCGCGCGCCAGTACCCCAGCGCGTTCACCCGCTGCTTGGGCAGACCCAGCTCCTTGCGGGCGTACGAGCCCAGCGCCCGGGTCGTCGCCGTGTCGCAGGCGACCCAGACGTACGGCTCCGGGGCGGAGCGCAGCAGCTCGGGCAGGTCCTGCTTCACCCGCGCGACCAGGTGGGCGCCCGCGTCGCGGCGCGGGACCGTGCGGACCTCGTGGCGGTCGGGGTGGGTGCGGAAGGGCAGGCCGTCGGTGCCGGTGCCGGCGTCCTCGAACCAGATCGTGGCGGGGACCGGACCGAGCGCGTCGAGGAGGGAGTTGAGGGCGGGGAGGGAGGCCGGGTCCGCGACCGCGAAGACGCGGGAAGGGGCGGGCTCGGGGGCCTCGAAGCCGGTTCCCTGGACCGTCGCCCCGACGGTGTCGCCCGGCTTCGCCGCCCGGGCCCAGTCGCTCGCGCACCCCTCGTGCAGGGCGAACTCCATGCCGAAGGTGCCGGCCGCCGGGTCCGGGTCGACCAGCGTGTACGCCCGCTGGTGCGGCTTGCCCGCGTTCTCGAACCACAGCCGCACCCACATCGTGGGGTGGACACCGGTCGCCGCCAGCATGCCGCCGTCACTCAGCCGCAGCCGCCGGAAGTCCGGCGTCACGTCCTCGGCGTCCGTCACGGTGAACTCGAAGTCCTTGCCCCGCATCAGCTTGAGGACCGCGCCCTCCCAACCCCGCCCCTGCCCCATCGCTTCTTCACCCTTCACGTACTATTCGGCCACGACGATTGACTTAGGTGAGCCTAACCTAAAGGAAAGTGGGGGCACAGGGGTGAGCGCCGAGACATACCGCGACGCCTGGGGGATCCCGCACCTGCGCGCGGACAACGCGGTCGAACTCGCCCGCGCCCAGGGCCGGGTGACCGCCCGTGACCGGGCCTGGCAGCTGGAGGTCGAGCGGCACCGGGCGCAGGGCACCTCCGCGTCCTTCCTCGGGCCCGAGGCCCTGTCCTGGGACCGGCTCGTGAGGCGGGCCCGGCTCGCGGACACCGCCCGCCGCTGCTTCGCCGCCCTGGAGGAGAAGGATCCGGAGACGGCCGCCTGGGTGCGGGCGTACGTCGACGGCGTCAACCAGGGGCTGACCGGAACCGGGCCGTCCACCCCCGAGTTCGCGCGCACCGGCCTCGCCCCCGGCCGCTGGGAGCCCTGGACCCCGCTCGGCATCTGGCTCGCCACGCACATCCTCTTCGCGGGCTTCCCCGCCAAGCTTTGGCGCGAGCACATCACCGCGCACCTCGGCCCGGACGCCGTCGCCCTGTTCGCCGCCGACGGGCCCGGCACCGCCGGCAGTAACGGCTGGCTGGTGAGCGGCGAACGGACCGTGACCGGACACGCGCTCATCGCCGGCGATCCGCACCGCTTCATCGAGGACCCCGGCGTCTACCAGCAGATCCACCTGTCCTGCCCGGAGTTCGACGTCGTCGGCCTCGCCGTGCCCGGCGTCCCCGGCATCGCCCACTTCGGCCACACCGGCACCGTCGCCTGGGCCATCACCAACGCCATGGCCGACTACCAGGACCTCTACCGCGAGCGGCTGCGCCGCACCGGCGCCGGCGTCGAGGCGCTCGGCCCCGACGGCACCTGGCACCGCGCCGCCCGGCACACGGAGACGATCCGGGTCGCGGGGGAGGCGGGGGAGGAGAACGTCGAGGTCGAGGTCATCGAGACCGACCGGGGCCCGGTCATCGCCGGCGGACCCGAGGGTCTCGACGACGGCACCCCCACCGCCCTCACCCTGCGCCACCCGCCCCGCGTCACCGCCGACCTCGGCTTCGGCGCTCTGCTGCCGCTGCTGCGGGCCCGGCGGGTCGCCGACGTGGACCGCGCCCTGGACGCGTGGGCCGAGCCGGTCAACGTCGTGCAGGCCGCCGACACCGAGGGCGGGCTGCTGCACCGGGTCGCGGGGCGGGTACCGTCGCGGTCCGACGCCAACACCCTGCGTCCGGTGCCCGCCTGGGAACCCGGCCACGAGTGGGAGGGCTGGCACACCCCGCCCCGCGCCGGGCTCACCGACGGCGTCGCCGTGATGGCCAACCAGCGCGGCCCGGCCACCCCGCTCGGCGTCGAGTTCGCCCCGCCGCACCGCGCCGACCGCATCGCCGCCCTGCTCGCCGGGAAGGAGCGCTGGTCGGCCGCCGGCATGCCCGCGATCCACACGGACACCCACCTCGCCTCGGCCGCCCCCCTGCTCGACCGCCTGGCAGCCCTGGACGACCTGGCCCCCGAGGCCGCCGCCCTGCGCGACCGCCTCCTGGCCTGGGACCGGCGCATGGACGCCGACAGCACCGACGCGGCGGTGTACGCGGCCGTGCGCGGAGCGGTCGTACGGCGACTGGCCGCGCATCCGGTCCTCGCCGCGGCGTCCGTGCCGCCCGCGTACCCCGAGGTGCTGCTGCCGTGGCTCGCCCTCGTGCCGCGCGTCGGCTACGCCCTCGAACACCTGCTGCGCGCCCCGGACCTGTACGGCATCGACCGCGCGGGGGCCGTCCGCGCGGCGCTGGAGGAAGTCGCCGCCCGGCCGCCCGCCGGTACCTGGGGCGACACCCACCGCCTCGCCCCCTGGCGGGCGCTGCCGGACACCACCCACGGGGAGGAACCCGGTCTGTCCGGCGACCACGACTGCGTGCTGTGCACCTCCGCCGTCCCCGGCCTCACCGACCGGGCCGCGCGCGGCCCGGCCGCGCGGTACGTCTGGGACCTGGCCGACCGGCGGGACAGCCGCTGGGTGGTACCCCTCGGCGCGTCCGGCGTCCCCGGCTCCCCCCACCACCGCGACCAGCGACAGCCGTGGCTCGACGGGGAACTGGTGCCGGTGGTCACCGACTTCGCCCGCCTCACGAAGGAAACCGATGTCTGACCCGCACACGTCCTCGCAGTCCCTGGCGCCATCGCCGCCGCCGTCCCTGCCGCCGCCGCCGTCCCTGCCGCCGTCCCCGGCCCTGCCGCCGTCCCCGTCCCCGTACGCCTCCCGCGTCGCCGTCCACGAGCAGGACCTCGCCGGCTTCGGCACCGTCCGCGTCCTCCCCCTCGACGCCGCCGCGGACGCCACCGTGGTCCACCGCTGGGTGAGCGAGGAGCGGGCCGCCTTCTGGGGCATGAACGACCTCACACCCGATCAGGTCGCCGGGGTCTACGCCCACATGGACACGCTCGACACCCACCACGCCTTCCTGGTGGTGAAGGACGGCGCGCCCGTCGCCGTGTTCCAGACCTACGAGCCCGGGGCCGACCGGGTGAGCGAGTGCTACGACGTCGAACCCGGCGACATCGGCGTCCACCTGCTGCTCGCCCCCGCCGGGACCGAGGGCGCGCGGCCCGGCTGGACCGCCGCGCTCGCGGGGGCCCTGATGGCGTACGTCCTGCTGGGTCTGGACCGGAAGCGGATCGTGGTCGACCCGGACGTCGGCAACGAGAAGGCGATCGCGCGCTTCCTCAAGCAGGGCTTCACCGCCGGACCGGCGGTCGTACTGCCCGAGGTCGACCTGCCGGACGTGTACCTGCCGGAGAAGAAGGCGCAGCTCGCCTTCCTCCGCCGAGAGGTAGCCTTCCCGGCGTGACGCCGCCCCCGCCGACCGCCGAGGACCTGATCGCGCACTACGGACTGGAGCCGATCCCCCGTGAGGGCGGCCTGTTCCGGCGCACCTGGGCCGGCCCCGAGCGCCCGGACGGGCGCCCGGCGGGCTCGGCCATCGTGGCACTGCTGACGGCCCGTCCGGGTGACTTCTCCGCCCTGCACCGCCTGCCCATCGACGAGGTCTGGCACTTCTACCTCGGCGACCCGCTGGAACTGCTGCTCCTCGCCCCGGACGGCGGCGCGCGTACGGCGGTGCTGGGACCGGACGTCCTCGGCGGGCAGCACGTGCAGTCCACCGTCCCCGCGGGGACCTGGATGGGCGGCCGGGTGGCGGCGGGCGGCACGTGGTCGTTGTTCGGGTGCACGATGGCGCCCGGGTTCACCTACGGGGACTACGAGCACGGCGACGCGGCCGGTCTCACGGCGCGCTATCCGGCGGCCGCCCGGCGGATCGTGGAACTGTGCCGCCCATGAACCTCCTCGACGGTCAGGTCGCCCTGGTCACCGGCGCGGGCGGCGGCATCGGCCGGGGCATCGCGCTGCGGTTCGCCGAGGAGGGCGCGGCGGTCGCGGTGCACTGCCGTACGGCGGTGGAGGCGGCGCGGGACGTGGCCGCGCGGATCCGGGAGCGCGGCGGACAGGCGACTGTCCTGCGGGCCGACCTCCTCGACGAGGACGCCTGCCGGCGGCTCGTCGAGGAGGCCGCCGACTGGGGCGGCCGATGCGGGGGGCGCGGCGAGCGCGGCGAGCGCGGCGAGCGCGGGGGGCATGAGGGGCGTGAGGGGCACGGAGGGCCCGGTGGACGGTTGACCGCGCTGGTCAACAACGCGGGCGTGCAGCCGCTGCGGGAACTGCCCGGCATGACGGCCGCCGAGTGGCGGACGGTGGTGGACACCAACCTCACCAGTGTCTTCGCGTGCACACAGGCCGCCGCCCGGATCATGCGGGCCCAGGACGGCGGCGGCACGGTCACCCACATCGCGTCCATCGAGGCGGGCGCCCCCGCACCCGCCCACGCGCACTACAGCGCCTCCAAGGCAGCGGTCGTGATGCACGCCCGTTCGGCGGCGCTGGAGTACGGCCCGTGGGGAGTGAGGGTCAACACCGTGTCGCCCGGCCTCATCGACCGGGAGGGGCTGGCCGACGCCTGGCCGGACGGCGTACGCAGGTGGCGGGAGGCGGCACCCACGGGACGGCTGGGGCGGCCGGAGGACGTGGGCGACGCCTGTGTGTTCCTGGCGTCGCGGCTGGCGTCCTGGGTCACCGGACACGACCTCGTGGTGGACGGCGGGGTGACGGCCCGCCCGGCGTGGTGAGGACCCGGCCCGGCATCCGTTGAGTCACGGGGTGTCGCGCTGCTGCTGCTCCGCACGGCCCGCGGGGGATGTCGCCGGGAGCGCACTGTCCTCACGGCGGCCGGGGGCGCCGCGTTGGCGGTCGGCCTCGCCCTGACCTGGGCCGCCACCGAGCACGCCGCCGCCGGGATCCAGGTGCCGGTCGCGATGACGTCGTCCGTGCTGCATCTGCTGGCCACCGCGGTCCGGCCGGGCGGCCTCGTGGCCCTGCTCCTCACCCTGCGCGGCCGTCCGGACGCCGGCACGGTCGCCCGTTTCTCCCGGATCGCCTTCGCCTCCGTGACCGTCCTGGTCGTCTCCGGCGTCTACCAGTCCTGGCGGGGCCTCGACTCCTGGCCGGCGCTCACGGGGACGACGTACGGCAGGTTGCTGCTCGCGAAGCTCGCCGGGGTGGCCGTGCTGCTGGCCGCGGCGGCGGTCTCGCGACGGTGGACGGCCGCGTGGGTGTCGGCGGTGCCGGCGGAGGGCATGACGGGGGTGGGGGCGCCGGCGGTAGGAGTGAGTGCGGAGACGGCCGTACGTGAGCGGGTGCCGGAGCCGGTGGGCGGGCCGCTGGCTCTGGTGGTCACCACCGTGCTCACCGGCACCCCGCCGGGCAGGGCCACGGCCGAGGCTGCGGCGCGGGCCGTGCCGGGGGGCGGGGTGCTGCCGGCGCCCGTCACCACGATTCCCTTCGACGTCGGCGGCTCCGGCCGGGGCACTGTCCAGATCACCCTGGACCCGGGCCGCACCGGCGACAACGCCGTGCAGGCAGTGGTCTTCGGTCCCGACGGCAGCCTGGCCGCCGTACCCGAACTGCGCCTCTCCTTCACCCTGCCCGACCGCGAGGTCGGCCCGATCGGCGCGGAACTCGTCGACCGGGGCGGCTACTGGAGCGCCAACTCCCTCACCCTGCCCCTCTCCGGCGCCTGGACGATGAAGACGACAGTCCGGGTGTCGGAGACCGACCAGGTGAGCGGGACGAGGCGGATCAGGATCGAGCGGTAGCGAGCCCGGTGAGGCTTTCGGCGAGGTGGCTCGAAGGGTGGCTCGAAGGGTGGCTCGGAGGACGGATCGGAGCACGCCTCCGTCAGCGCGGGCCGGCCGGCGGAGTGAGCCGTGCCCCGCCGGGGCGGTCGTCGCCGGGGCGGTCGTCGCCGGGCTCGGGCGACGGGCCGAGGAGGCGTATTCGGTCCTGTGCGGTGAGGGCCCGGCCACGGGTGAGTGCGGCGGTGAAGGCTTCCTCGCCCAGGACCGCGCGTGCCCGGCCGGCTGCTCGGTCGACGTCGACCCGTTCGGCCCGGGGCAGGGGCGCGCCGGCCGATTCACGGAGGGCGGCTGCCGTGCCGAGCAGGGACGCGGCTTGCTCGTAGGGGGACGCGGCGGGCTCGGTCCGGTGCGCGTCGAGTCCGGTGCGGGACGCGTCGGGTTCGGGCCGGGGCGTGGCCGATCGCGCGCCGGCCAGTCCCTCCAGGGCGAGCGCCAAGGCGCGGGGGTCCCCGGTGCGAAGGGCCGCCGTGAGCCCGTCCCGGTGGAGTGCCTCGGCGCGCCGCGCGTCGCCCCGCTGCTCGGCGACGTAGCCGAGTTGTGCCAGGACCAGTGCGGTTCCGGAGTCCACGCCGAGGCGACGGTTCCATTCCAGCCAAGGGGTCAGCAGGGCCTCGGCGGTGTCCGGGTCGCCGCTGCGGCGGGCGCCGAGGGCCAGGCCGGTCTCCGCGAACTGTTCCGCGGACCGGTGCGACTGCTCGGCCGCGAGGCGTCTGGCACGCTCGTGGAGTTCCGCGGCTCGCGCGTAGTCGCCGGTCAGCAGCGCGATACGCCCCAGCCTGGACAGCCGGAAGGACATGTGCGACCACAGCTGGAGCTCCTCCGCACCCCGTAGGCCGTCCTGGTGCAGACGGGCCGCGGCCCCGTAGTCCCCGGAGACCTCGGCGATGACGCCCAGCTGCTCCGACGCCTGGAGTTGACCCCACCGGTCGCCGAGTTCGGTGAAGAGGGCCGCGCTCTGCTCGGCGTACCGCCGAACCACCTCCAGGTTCCCCTCGTAGAGCGCCTGGGTGGCGCGGGTGCTGAGCGCCGCGGCCTCACCCCAGCGGTCACCGAGCTCGCGGAACTCATCGGTGATCGTGCGGCCCGTTGCGTCGGTCGTTCCGGTGAGGAGGTTCTCCTCGGACCGGTCCCAGAAGCCGCACCGCGCGAAGGCCAGCAGCCACCGGCCCCGTGCGTCGGCGCCGTCGAAGGACTCGCCGAGCCAGGAGTCGTCCCCGGTCAGCAGCGAGAGCGCGGCGCGGCGCACCCGGGCCGCGGAATGGGCGGGGTCCTGGACGACGGCGCCTCCCGCGGAGTCCGCGCGCTCCAGCGCCCGCCCCAGGGACCTGACGGCTTCGCCCATACGGCCGCGCAGATACCAGTACCAGGTCAGCGAGTTGGCCAGCCGAAGCCCGAGGCCGGGGGCGCCGTCCACCGCGGCGTGGTCGAGCGCGGCCCGCAGGTTGAGCGTCTCACCGTCGAGGCGGTGCAGCAGGCGGCGCTGGTCGCGGCCGTGCAGCAGCGGTTCCGCGTGCGCGGCGAGGCCGGCGAAGTGGAGGGCGTGCCTGTGCCGTACGTCCTGAGTCTCGCCGGCGTCCGCGAGCCGGTCCAGCCCGTAGGCGGCCACCGATTCGAGTATCCGGTAGCGGGTGCCGTCGCCCCGGTCGGTGGCGTACGCCGGCACGAGCAGGGAACGGTCCACGAGCCGGGTGACGATGTCGAGAACGTCCGCAGCCCGCACGTCCCCCTCGCTCGCCCCCCTCTCCCTCGCCCCCCTCTCCCTTGTCCCCGTCTCCCTTGTCCCCGTCTCTCCTGTTCCGTCATCCGTGGGCGCGTCCCCCACGGCACAGACCGACTCCGCGGACTCCAGCGTGAACCCGCCGGCGAACACGGACAGCCGGCGCAGGACCGCCCGCTCGGCCGGGGACAGCAGTTCCCAGCTCCAGTCGATCATCGCGCGCAGAGTCCGCTGCCGTGCCGGGGCGTCCCGGCGTACCTGGCCCAGCAGCCGGAAACGGTCGTGCAGGCGGTCGGCCAGGGCGTGCACACCGAGCGCCCGCACGCGAGGTGCGGCCAGTTCGAGGGCGAGGGGAATGCCGTCGAGGCGCCGGCAGACGAGAGCGACGGCCTCGGCGTTCTCCGGCCCCAGGACGAAACCGGGCGCGGCGGCCGCGGCCCGCGCGGCGAAGAGCTCCACGGCCTCGGTCTCCGTCAGCGGCGCGACGGCGTGCAGGACTTCGCCGGAGAGGGCGAGCGGTTCCTGGCTGGTGGCGAGGACGCGTACGCCGGGCGCCCGGCGCAGCAGGTGTTCGGCCAGCGCGGCGACCGGTCCGACGACGTGCTCGCAGTTGTCGAGGACGAGGAGTGTCCGGCGCGGCCGCAGCGCCTCGACGAGCAGAGGCAGGACCGTGCCGTCCGTGTTCCCAGGGGTGTCGAAGCCGAGTTCCTGTGCCGCGTCGTCGCGTATGCCGAGTGCGGCGGCCACTGTCTCCGCCACCTCGGTGGTGGCTCCCGCGAGCTCCACGAACCAGACGCCGTCGGGGTGGGTGCCGGCTTCCCGCTCCGTCAGCCGAGCCGCCGCCTCCAGGGCCAGCCGGGTCTTGCCGACGCCGCCGGGTCCGGTGAGCGTGACGAGGCGGCCGTTCTCCAGCAGGGCGCACACCTGCGCGACCGCTTCCTCGCGCCCGACCAGCGAACTCACCGGCGTGGGCAGGTTCGTACGAGGCACGCCGCCGGCCGGAGCGGCATGGCCGGGGGCATGGCCCGTACCGGGGCCAGGGCCGGGGCCAGGGCCGAGGCCAGGGCCGGGGGCATGGCCGGGGGCATGGCCGGGGCCGGGGCTGAGCCCGGGGTCCTGCCGGAGCATCGCCTGGTGCAGTTCGGTGACGTCGGTGCCCGGGTCGATGCCCAGTTCATCGGCGTAGCGCCGCTCCAGGTCGCGATAGGCGGCCAGCGCCTCGCTCTGCCGGCCGGCGAGGTAGAGGGCCCGCATGTGGGCGGCGCACAGCCGTTGCCGCAGGGGATGCTCGCCGACGAGCAGGCCCAATTCGTCGGCGAGGGTGGAATGGCCGGCGCGTCCTCCGGTCTCCAGCCGCAGCTCGGCGAGCTCTTCCCGCGCGGTGAGCCGTTGCTCCTCCAGACCGGCGATCGCGGCCTGCGCGAAGCCCGAGTCCCGGAACTCGGCGAAAGCCTCACCGCGCCACAGCCCCAGCGCCTCCGTCAGTAACGACGCCTTCGTCCGCGGGTCGGTCTCCTCCCTCGCACGCGTCGTGAGCCGCCCGAACAGGCCGGAGTCCACCGCGTCCTCCGCCACCCGCAGCGCGTAGCCCGCCGGGCCGTACTCCACCAGCGCCCGGGCGCCGGACTCGGCCCCCGCCAGGGTGCGGCGCAACTGGGAGACCTTGGTCTGCAGGGAGTTGCCGGGGTTTCCGGGCACCGCCTCGCCCCAGAGGTCGTCGATCAGCCGGTCCACCGGCACCGGGCGGCCATGATGCACCAGCAGGTCGGCGAGCAGCGCCCGGACCTTGGGCTCGGTCACGAACACCGGGTCCCCGCCGTCGGTGCGCACCGTCAGTGGCCCCAGTACCTCGAAACGCATGCCGCCACGGTAATGCGCGCCCTGACCACGGCGACGCGCACCCTGTCGGCGGCCGTGGGTGCCTCATGCGCGGCCGTGCGTGCCCTGGTCGGTGGCCGTGCGTGCCTCGTCGGCGGCCGTGCGCGGAGCGTCAGCCTCCCGTGCGCGGACCCGTGCACGGTGTTCCCGTGACCGAGACCGGTCAGCGGCGCGACCTCCGCGTCCACTCGCGCACCAGTCCTACCCAGCCACGTACAGCCGCACAGAGCCACGTACCGACAAGCACCGGCGCGCACCACCGGCACCCACGGAAGGAAACACCATGACCACCTCCCGCGAGATCCGCCTCGCCGCCCGCCCCGCCGGCGAACCCGGTCCGGAGACCTTCGAGTTCGCGACCACCGACGTGCCGTCACCCGCCGATGGGCAGGTACTGGTCCGCAACACCTGGATGTCGGTGGACCCCTACATGCGCGGCCGGATGGACGACGCGCCGTCCTACATCCCGCCCTTCGCCCTCGGCGGCGTTCTGGAGGGCAGCGCGGTGGGTGAAGTGCTCGCCTCCCGCGCGGAGTCCGTCCCGGCCGGGGCGACCGTCACGCACTTCCGGGGCTGGCGGGAGTACGCCGTCCTGGACGCGGCGTCGGCCACCGTCGTCGACACCTCGATCGCCCCGGCGGAGGCGTTCCTCGGCCCGCTGGGCACCACCGGACTGAGCGCCTACGCCGCCCTGACCCGGACCGCGCCGGTGCGGGAGGGCGACGTCGTGTTCGTCTCCGCCGCGGCGGGTGCGGTCGGCAGCGTCGCCGGGCAACTGGCCAGGAAGCTGGGCGCCTCCCGGGTGATCGGCTCGGCGGGCGGCCCGCACAAGACCAGGAAGCTCATCGACGACTTCGGTTACGACGCGGCGATCGACCACCGCCAGGGATCGCTCGCCGAGCAGCTGGCCAAGGCCGCCCCCGAGGGAGTCGACGTCTACCTGGACGCCGTGGCCGGAGACCACCTCGAGGCGGCCATCGACGCCATGCGTCCGGGCGGCAGGATCGCGATGGTCGGCGCGATCAGCGGCTACAACGCCACCGGTGCCGCGCCGGGCCCCGGCAACCTCTTCACGGCGGCCGCCAAGGAGGTGACGCTGCGGGGGATGCTGGTCACCAATCACCTCGACCTCTTCGCCGAATGGATCCCCAAGGCCGCGTCCTGGCTCGCAGACGGCACCCTGCACACCGAGGTGACCGTCGAGGAGGGCATCGAGCGGGCGCCGGACGCCTTCCTGGGCATGATGCGCGGCGCGAACACCGGCAAGATGCTGGTCCGGCTGGGAGGGACCCGATGACGTACGAGAACACGACCACCTCCCGCCCCTTGCCCCGCCCCGCTCCTCCGTCCCCCGCTCTTCCGTCCTCCGCCGGACACGCCCTCCTCGTCCACGCCCATCCCCGCCCGGACTCCCTGACCGCTCAGCTCGCCCACCGTGCATACGCCCGGCTCACGGCGGACGGCTTCACCGTCGACGTGCTGGACCTGCACGCCGAGGGCTTCGACCCCCGGATGACCCCGGCGGACGAACCGGACTGGGCCGACCCCGACAAGGAGTACTCGCCGGAGGTACGCGCGCACATGCGACGCGTCGCCGCCGCCGACACGATCGTCGTGGTCTTCCCCCTCTGGTGGTTCGGGCCGCCGGCCATCCTCAAGGGCTGGATCGACCGCGTCTGGAACCACGGCTTCGCCTACGGCAGTGCACGGCCCCGCCTGCGCGACAAGCGGATGCTCTGGATCAGCCTGGTCAGTTACACCCGGGACCAGTTCGCCGGACTGGACTGGGAGGGCCCGGTGACCCGCACCCTCCGGGCCGGGATCTCCAACTTCTGCGGCATCGACGACGCGGCGGTGCACCTGGTGTACGACTCCCTCGACGCGGGTGAGGCGGCTTTCACCTCCGCGGAGTCGGGGCTGGAGGCGTTCCTCGCGAAGGCGGAGTAGTCCGGGTCAGTGCCGTCAGGTCAGGATCGTCAGTGCCCGTCAGGGTCGTGTGGACCCTGACGGGCCCTGACGACCGTCAGGTCGGGACCGCCGAGGAGGGAAGGTGTCAGCGTGCCGCTCGGTGCTCCGCGTTCTCCCGCCACTCCCGGCCGATCGACCGCATCAGCGCCGGGTAGACCCCCAGGTATCGGAAGGGCTTGATGCCGAGCATGTACAGGGAGCCGAGACGGCCGTTGGGCTTCACCAGGACGGTCAGCTGGCCACGCCAGCCGCCGTTCCCGTCGGGGACCCAGCCGAGGTGCAGCACCCCGTGCATGGTCTTGTTGGCGCACTCCGCGGCCCACTCGTCGTGTGTCTGGAAGACCGAGGTGAAGGGCACCGAGCTGAGGTCGGGCCCCCGTGGCCCCTCGCGCAGGTCGTCCGGCAGCCGGTCGCGCAGTGTCTTCACCCGGCCGCCGACGCCCGCGTCCGGCTTGTCCCAGCCGAGCAGCGCACCGAGCTTCCAGCGCACCGCGAAGAGAAAACGGCCCACGGGGTTGCCGCCGTCCGGACCGTCCTTGCCGCCCGCCATCTGCTCGACCAGATGACGCAGGTCGTCCGGGCCGCCCGGCGTCGGCAGCGCCCACACGTCCTCGAGCCGGAAGTCGTCGGCGATCTCGTGGATCCGCCAGGGGCGGGACGTGTGTTCGCCCGAGGGAAGGCGCAGATCACTCATGGCAGCTCCCTGTCTATACGGTGGCGTACAGAACGAGCATAGACTGATCTATACGCCTCCGTATATTGGCCGGGGTGTGTGAGGAGGGACACGGTATGGGCGCGATCCGTACGCCGCGGGACAAGTGGATCGACGAAGGGCTCCGGACGCTCGCCGCCGGCGGCCCCGAGGCCGTCCGGGTCGAGGTTCTCGCCCAGGTGCTCGGCGTCAGCAAGGGCGGTTTCTACGGCTACTTCCGCAACCGCGCCGCCCTGCTGGAGGAGATGCTGGACGTCTGGGAACGCGGGGTCACCGAGGGTGTCATCGAGCACATCGAGCGCGACGGCGGCGACGCCCGCGAGCGGCTCGGGCGGCTCTTCGACTTCGTTGGGTCGGGCGGCGCGCCCCTGACCAGCGCCGGGGTCGAGCTCGCGATCCGCGACTGGGCCCGGCGCGACGAAGGCGTGGCGCGGCGCCTGCGCAGGGCCGACAACCGCCGCATGGACTACCTGCGCCGGCTCTATGGGGCCTTCTGCCCCGACGAGGGCGATGTCGAGGCCCGCTGTCTGATCACCTTCTCGCTGCGCATCGGCAACCACCTCATCGCAGCCGACAACGGCCCGCGCGACCGCGCGGAGGTCCTCGCCGCGGTCAGGGACCGGTTGCTGAGCCTGAACTAGAAGTGCGGTGCTGGAGAAGCGCAGGCCATGCAAGTCGAAGGGCCCCACCGCTTGCGGTGGGGCCCTTCGACTTCGTGCCCGGTGAGGCACTGGCGGAGGATACGAGATTCGAACTCGTGAGGGGTTGCCCCCGACACGCTTTCCAACTGTTCGCCTGGTGGTTCGGCGGGGGTGTGGGTGTCCTGACCTGGCGCGGAGCCGGTGGTGGCGGCACACTCGAACGGCGTGGGACGGGGGCGAACGAGACCAGAGCTGAGACCGTCCGCGCGAGGGCCCCGTCGGTACGGGCACTCCTCCCGGAGACGGATTGCCGGCACGGTCCCGTCGGCACGGACGGACACCGCGCTCCACTGTCTCGATGTGCTGCGGTCCGGCCACTGGCCTCGGAGCACGTGTATTTCGCGTCGGTATTCGTTGACGCGCCCGTGGGGGAGACGCATCGCCGGTCCGTCCGGGGCGGTCGGTGTGGGGACCGGCGCGCCGGCGCGCCGTCGCGCCGCCAAGGGGCCGGTCCCGGAGGCAGCCGCCGCGACGCCGCTGTCTGGCTACGCCTTGCGGAGGCGGCCGACGATGCCGTTGAGGTCCTGATCGAAGAACCAGGGGTCGACCTTGTGGCCGCCTTCCCTCTCGTGCGACTCGTACTGGATGCCCGCCCTGTCGAGGAAACCGCGGAACTCCCGCTGGGTTTCGAGCACGCCGACCTCGTTGAACGTGTCCCAGAAGGTCGGCTCGGGGCTGGTGCCGGCGATCATGAAGACCCGCTTGCCCCGGTAGCTCTCGAGCCGCTCGATCGGGTTGTCCGCGGTGACCCGGGCCTGGTCCCAGAACGGCGCGCCGTAGACCGTGCCGCCGCCCAGTTCGACGGCCGCGGACGAGGCGTTGGCCCAGTGCACGACCGCGCCGTTCACTCCGGCGACGGGACCGCGCAGGCTGGCCGGACCGGAGTGGGAACTCACCGAGGCGAAGTGCCCCCAGTATTTGGCCGCGTACTTCAGCGCGCCGAAGCCGCCCATCGAGAAACCGGAGACGGCGCGGCCGTCGAATTCGGCGTACGTCCGGAAGTTCGCGTCGATCCACGGGATCAGCTGCTGGATGTGGAAGTGCTCCCAGTTACGGGCGCCGACGTTGGTGCTGACAGGGTTGGAGTACCAGCCCGCGCGTCCGCCGTCGGGCATCACCACGATGACCGGCTTGCCGGCGGTCGCCGCACGGATGCCCCAGCGGTCCCAGGAGATGAAGTCCTGCTCTCCGCCGTGGAGGAGGTAGAGGACGGGATACGTGCGACCGCTCCAGTGGTAGTCGTCGGGGAGCAGGACGTTGACGGCCGGGGACCAGCCGCCGATCGCACCGGTCTGGAACCGGTAGTACCACATGCGGGGGTCGCTCTCCATGCGGTCCACGATGTGCAGTCCGAAGCCGTCACCGGCGGTGGCGCCCTGGGCGGCCGCGCTCGCCGACGAGGCCGACGCGGCGACGCCCGCGCCGCCGAGGGCCGTGGCCGCAGAGACTCCGCCGACGGCCTTGAGAAGGTTTCTGCGGGTGGTGCGGTGCTGCTTGCTCAACTTCGCCTCCTGGTCGGGGAATTGTTCCGGTGAGTGGTGGCGTCGGTGGTTCCGCCCGCTCGGAAGGTAGTCGCCCGACGTAGGCGGCGGCATCCGGAACGATCCGGAGTGACAGAGCCATCGGGTCCCTGATGGGCTGTGCCGGTGACGGGGCAGGTCTTCCGTACCGGGAGGGGCCGGCGCGGAGCCGCGCGCTACGACGAGGCCGGCGCGGAGCCGCCGTCAGCACGAGGAGGCAGGTGGCGGCACCGGGGAACCTCGGGCCGGCCCTCCGCCCGCACCGCGGGCAGCCAGGCGGCGTCCCGCGCGGAGCCGCTCGGGAGACGGACACGGATCCACTCGGACGACTGCCGGTCCGCCTCGTCGATGATGGGAGTCCCTCGAGCGATCCCGCAGTCGGCCGTGAGGACGTCACCGTGCCACACGCGGGTCGGCACCACATTGTCTGCGGTGTAGGGACCCCAGGGATCGATCGCCAGCCCGAGACTGCAGTCGGGGTCCCGCTCCGCCGCCTCCTGGCACGCGAGTTCGGCGTTGAACACCGTGATCTCCACGGGGCCCGCCAGGTTGCCGGGCGGCCCGGCGTACCACCACGCACCCGCGGTCGCGGCGCACACCGCACCGGTCGCGAGGAGGGCACGGACGGCGCGTCGCCGACGTGGCGCGGGTCGCCTCCCCGCGCGGTCGGTGACGGGCGGCCCCGCGGCGATACGCGAGAGCAGGCTCTCGGCCGTGTGCGCGGCACGTGCCGCGTGGGTCGGGGCCAGGCAGTCGGCGATCAGCGCATGCCAGAACGGCGGCACCGCACCGTCCATACGCAGCCGTGCCCGCCCTTCGGCGTACTCCTGTACGGCGGCGGCGCGCGCCATCGGGGTGGCGCCGGGAAACGGCGATACGCCCGAGGCGAACACCTCGTGCATCAGGACACCGAGTGCCCAGATGTCGGTGCTCGGCCGGGACTCGACTCCGTGCTCGCCGAGCGGAGCCTTCCGGCGCTCTGGCGGAAGGTAGTCCATGGTTCCCATCGGGGGCGCATAGCCGTGGGTGCCGTGGGTGCCGGTGAGTTCAGCGGCCAGTCCGAAATCGGAGAGCTTGACGGAACCGTCCTCCATGAGGAGGACGTTCTCCGGTTTGAGGTCCCCGTGTACCCAACCACTGCGGTGCAGATGAGCCACGCCCTCGCAGACGCCCGCGACCAGGCGCGCGCCTTCCGCTTCGGCGACTCCCCTGCCGAGGACATCCCGGAGACTGCGCGCGGCCCGTTCCATGATCAGTACGATCGCCCCGTCGAGGAGCGGTCGGCCGGGTTCGCTGAGCACGACGAAGTCCAGCAGGCGGATCAGCCTCGGATGGCCGGCACGGCGTCCGAGTTCGACCTCCCGGCGTGCGGATTCCGCGACGCTACGGGCCTGGCGCGGTGCGAGGCCGGCTGTCGGAAGGAACTTGAGCGCGACCTCTTCGGGACCTGTCGGACGGCCGTCACCGTGGCGGTCGCGGTCGCGGCCACCGCCACTGACGAGGCGTCCCGCGTAGACCTTGGCCCAGCCGCCTGCCCCGATCGGCTCGGTGACCTCCCAACCAAGGACGCGGTAGCCACGCGGAAGCGGCTCCATACCGTCATGTCCGGCTGTGCCGGCCGGGCCGGACAACGTCGTCACTCCGGGCCACGGGCCGCTTCGACGCGCCTGTCCGGTCATGGCGTGTTCCACTCCCGGGGGGCGGCTCCCGCCCGCCGCGGCAGCAATGCCAGGTGCTCCTCCCGGACGAGCCAGAAACGCAGCACGAGTCCGACGAGCGCCTCCCGCTTGCCGTTGCGGCGCGCCCCCGTGCGGGGCCCGCGCTCCGCCGGATCGCCGATGCGCATCTTTTCGTCGGCCAGGTAGTCGATGTGTGAACTGATCGCCCGGGCCGTCAGGTGGCGGCAGGCGTCGTGACCCCGCAGCCGTTCGACGATCTGAGGCGTCGTGGGCACCGCGACCGATGATTCGTCGCGCAGGCGCGGTTCGCAGAGCGCCACCAGTACGAGGAAATAGAGCGCGGTCTCGTCCAAGGAGTAGGCCGCGACGGTGCGACTCCCCCACTGGTCGTCCGAGCCGACCCCGGGCAGGTAGACATGGTCCGGGGCGAACACATGGAAGGAGACGGCGGTACTGCCGCGTGCGGGCAGCACGACTCGGGAGAACTCGAAGGGGATGGGCGCTCCGGCGCGCCTGGGCGGCACTCTCAGGTACTCCCCAGCACCCTCCGGGTTCTCGACCAGGTAGCTCTGGCTCGTACTGTGGTTGCTCAGCTGCCAGTGGTCGTCCGTCACGCGGATCTCCCCCGCCAGCCGGGAGATCGCCGCGTCGTCGAGGCGGAGCTCGACCGGGGCTCCCGCCGAGCCCCGTCCAAAGCGCGCCGTCTCTCCCGGGCCCAGCCGCAACGTCATGGGGTCACCGCACGGTTCGCCCCCGCCCTCGCCGCTCCGCAGTGGCAGATGAACCACGATGCCGCTCACTTTCCTCCCCTTCGTCCGATCGCCGCGCAGTCACCGGCGTGCCTGCGCGATCTGGCACGCGTCCCGGCAACTCCGCGAGGACACGCGGTGCGAACACGCACCGAGTCTGCCCGTCGGCTCGATGGGCACAGAAGGTGTTTCTGGAAGAAGTCTCTGGTTTTTCAGCCATCTCCGACGCGGGTCGCGGCCCGTGACCGACCCGATCCGCCGCGGTGCCGGTCGGTGCGGTGCCCTGGACGAAGCGGACGCTGAGGTTGGTTCCCGGGAGCGGACAAGAAGCCGGTCTGAATCGGGGACCTGGTGCTCCCGGGCGCTACAGGGGCGAGCGTCCCGGTCTACGTGCCCAGTCGGGGCAGCGGCCGCGCTGGGCGGCACATGCGGGTGTCGGCGGCCGATCGTGTGCTGTGGAAGGAGATCGTCGGCGAGGAGACGCCCCTGCCCGCGGTCCCGGCGGAAGAAGAGGACGACGTGATCACCTTTGCTGAGCAGGAGGGCGACCGCACCTGCCGGGCCGGCCTCAACAGTCGGTAGCCGACAACTGCAACCACCAACGTCGAAGGGCCTCACCGCAAGCGGTGGGGCCCTTCGACGTATTGCCCGGTGAGAGCAATGGCGGAGGATACGAGATTCGAACTCGTGAGGGGTTGCCCCCAACACGCTTTCCAAATGTTCGCTTGAGGGTCCGTCGGGGGTCATGTACGTCCTGACCTGTGGCGGAGCGGTCCACGGATGGGCTGTTGGACGGCCCCGTACGTAGGCGAACGAGACCAGAACTGAGACCACGGATGGGCCGTCGGACACCTGCTGCGATCAGCTGCACCACTCAGGCCCGGCTGTGGACCATGCACCACCGGGCCTCGGCCCGCCAGGAGGAGACAGTCCGCGCGTGCGTCGCCTGCCCCCTCGTGCCCAGCGCGCTACCGCGCCTTCGCGGGCCTTGATGGCAATACAGAACTGAGGCCGGAGGCCGGTCATACCTTCTTGACGACGATCGACTCCGGAACCAACCTCTCCAGGTCGTCCACATCAGAGGTGAAGACGGTGACCTGCCCCTTCTGCTGGCGCGCGATGACGGCGAGTATCGCGTCGATCGCGTACTTGTGGCCGTGCAGATTGGCATCCGCCAGCAGGCGGCGGGCCTGGCGGGCCTCGTCCTTCCCGATGTCAGCGACTTCGAGCCGGGAGAGTACCCAGTCCCAGCGCTGCTCCGTGGTTCTGCCGTCGTACGCCTCGACCAGCGTCATCGGAGACGTGACGACCTCGGCTTCACCCCCGGCTGCGAGGTCGAGCCACGCGATCATCTTCCGGTCGCCGCGTACGGCCAGGGACAGGGCTTCGCAGTCGAGTACGAAGACGCGTAGCGGCCGCTGCCCGGGTTCGCCGGACCGCTTCCTCACGCGGCTTCTCCGGCGCCGTGCGTTCCGGTGGCGCGCCGGCGCTCATGCTCGGCGTCGAGGCCCTCCAACTCCTCGAACGCTGTGGTGCGCTCTTCCTCGGTGAGAGGACCGTGTTCCTCCTGCAGCCAGTCCGACAGCTCCCGCAGCCGGTCCCGGTCGCGCTTGAAGCGCAGCGCCTCGGCGACGTACGCCGACATCCCTCGTTCTGCCGCCTCCGCACGGATCTCGTCCAGGAGATCCTCGGGAATCGTCACCGTTACCTTCTTCGTCGCCATACAAGCGACCATACTCCTGGTATCGCGCTCCTTACCAGTGCAATTCTCGTGACCGCCAGGTCGGCGGTCAGGCGCTCGTGGCGGGACGTGGGCTGCCGTAGAAGACCTGGCTGGTGTGCCAGGAACGGTGGGCGGCGGCGATGGGGCGGACGCCCGGCTGGGGGCCGATGAGCGGACGGCCGGCGAGCGTGATGACGTGCTCGCGGGCGGCGGTGCTGTGGCCGACGAAGCTCTGCGAGACCAGGATGCGGTGGCCCTTGCCATGGCCTTCGCCGAGACCGAGTACGCCTTTGTCGAACAGCTTGTGGTGCAGCGAGCACAGGCACAGCCCGTTCTCGACGTCGTCCGGTCCGTCGAACGCCCACCAGCGCACATGGGCGGCCTCAAGCCCGACCGGCACCGCGCCGATCCTGCCGTCGTACCCGCAGAAGGCGCACTGGTACTCGTACGCCGTCAGGACCATCTCATCCGGGCGAGCTGCAAGGACCCGCTCAAGCCGGTCGACTTCCAGATCACTCAGCCACGCGGCCAGAGTTGATCCACTGGGCTTGCCGATGGGGACACCTCACAAAGACGAGTGCCGGTGGTCTCCGACCGGAATCGGTCCTGCACAGACCCAGAATGGCGGATCGCGGGGGACGCTTGCGTCCTGAGTCGGCAGAAACCCGCTTCTGAGTGAAGGCGATGTCCTGTGACCCGACCCGGCGACGGCAAGTCGGCGGAATGAAATGTCTCTTATGTCGGAAACGAACGAGACCAGAACTGAGACCATCAACGTCGAAGGCCCCCGCAGCAAGCTGCGAGGCCCTTCGACGTATTGCCCGGTGAGAGCAATGGCGGAGGATACGAGATTCGAAC
>NZ_BAABCQ010000071.1:2501-8397 GCF_039539045.1 Streptomyces marokkonensis | reverse complement strand
TCGTGAGGGGTTGCCCCCAACACGCTTTCCAAACGTGCGCCCTAGGCCTCTAGGCGAATCCTCCGCAGAGAACATTACATGACGTTGGAGAGTGCTTGCGAACTCGTTCTCCGGGCCCCGCATCGGGTAACGTGTGGCTCAGCCCCTCACGCGGCGCTATCTGACTGAACTCCCCCAGGGCCGGAAGGCAGCAAGGGTAGGTCGGCTCTGGCGGGTGCGTGGGGGGCGCTTGCGTTCGCGGGGCAGGTCGGGGTCGCGGTCGCCGGGTTCGCCGAGTCGTAGGGTCCGCCGGGTGATCCGGTCCGCCGGGTCGGCGGGGTCGTGGGGCGGGGCTCGCGGGGCGGTCCGGTTCCGGAGGGCGGGCCGGTTGTCGGTGGGCGCCTATAACCTCGTATGCGTGTCGTCTCTCGCGCTCTACCGCCGTTACCGCCCGGAGTCCTTCGCCGAGGTCATCGGTCAGGGGCATGTCACTGACCCGCTGCAGCAGGCGCTGCGGAACAACCGGGTCAATCACGCGTACCTGTTCAGCGGTCCGCGCGGATGTGGCAAGACGACCAGCGCCCGGATCCTGGCGCGCTGTCTGAACTGCGAGCAGGGTCCCACCCCGACCCCGTGCGGCGAGTGCCAGTCGTGCCGCGACCTCGCGCGCAACGGGCCGGGGTCCATCGACGTCATCGAGATCGACGCGGCCTCGCACGGTGGCGTGGACGATGCCCGTGACCTGCGAGAGAAGGCCTTCTTCGGGCCCGCCTCCAGCCGGTACAAGATCTACATCATCGACGAGGCCCACATGGTCTCCCCGCAGGGCTTCAACGCCCTGCTGAAGGTCGTCGAGGAGCCACCGGAGCATCTGAAGTTCATCTTCGCCACCACCGAGCCCGAGAAGGTCATCGGGACCATCCGGTCGCGGACCCACCACTACCCCTTCCGGCTCGTGCCGCCCGGCACCCTGCGCGACTACCTCGGCGAGGTGTGCGACAAGGAGGAGATCCCGGTCGAGGACGGCGTGCTGCCGCTCGTGGTGCGGGCCGGCGCGGGATCCGTCCGGGACTCCATGTCCGTCATGGACCAGCTGCTCGCGGGCGCCGGTGCCGACGGTGTGACGTATGACATGACGACCGCCCTGCTCGGCTACACGGACGGCTCGCTGCTCGACTCCGTCGTCGAGTCGTTCGTCTCCGGGGACGGCTCGGCCGCCTTCGAGGTCGTGGACCGGGTGATCGAGGGCGGCAACGACCCGCGGCGCTTCGTCACCGACCTGCTGGAGCGCCTTCGTGACCTGGTGATCCTCGCCGCCGTGCCCGACGCGGCGGAGAAGGGGCTCATCGACGCCCCCGCCGACGTCCTCGACCGGATGCAGGATCAGGCGCGGTCCTTCGGTGCCGCCGAGCTGAGCCGCGCCGCCGACATCGTCAACGAGGGGCTCACCGAGATGCGTGGCGCCCACTCGCCCCGCCTCCAGCTGGAGCTGATCTGCGCGCGCGTGCTGCTGCCCGCGGCGTACGGCGACGAGCGCTCGGTGATGGCCCGCCTGGACCGGATCGAGCGCGGTGTGCAGTTCTCCGCGGGTTCCGGGGCACCTGCCATGGGGTACGTGCCGGGGCCCGAGGCGCATGCGGGTGCGGGTGGCGTCGCGGCCGTCGCCGCGCCGGTTCCGCCGGGCGGCGGCCCCGCCGCGGCCCGCGCGGCGGTACGGGGGCCCGGGCCCGGTGGCGGTGTCCCGGCGTCCGGTCAGAGCGGCTCGCCTTCGGAGACGGCTGCCGGTGCGGGGCCCGCTCCTGACGAAGACGCCGGTGCCGCCGGTGCCGCCGGAGGCAGGCCGCCGCAGGCCGCCCCCGCGCCTCCCCCCGCCCCCGCGTCTCCCCCCGCCCCCGCGTCTCCCCCCGCCGCCGCGGCGGCGCCTGCCCCGGCGCCCGCGGCCGCGCCCGGGGCCTGGCCGACCACGGCGCCCGCGGGTGGCGGGCGGCGCCCTGGAGGGTGGCCCACGGCGGCACCCGCGGGCGGCGGACAATCCCGGACGCCTGCCGATCCGGGTCCCGGTCCCGTCTCGGCCCAGGCCCAAGCTCCGACCGCGGTTCCGGCCTCCGCTCCGGCCGCTTCCGCCCCCGCCTCTTCGCCGCCGGGCGCGGGAGTCGACCCTCGCACGATCTGGCCCAACATCCTGGAGGCGGTCAAGAACCGCCGCCGGTTCACCTGGATCCTGCTCAGCCAGAACGCCCAGGTGACCGGCTTCGACGGCACATCTCTCCAGATCGGTTTCGTCAACGCCGGTGCTCGGGACAACTTCCTGAGCAGTGGCAGCGAGGACGTGCTGCGGCAGGCCCTGGCCGAGCAGTTCAACGTGCAGTGGAAGGTCGAGGCGGTCGTCGACCCCTCCGGCGGCTCGGCACCGCCGCCTCAGGCCGGGCCTGCGGGCGGTTATGGCGGATCCGGTGCCGGTGCCGGTGGTGGTGGTGGCGGCGGCTTCGGGGGCGGTGCGCCCGCGCAGCGTCCGTCGGCGCCCTCGCCCGCGGCCCCGCCTCCGGAGCCCGCGCCCGCCGCGCCGGGACGGACGTCGGGCCCGGCGTCCGCATCCACCCCCGCGCCGCGGCCCCCGGCGCCCGAGCCACGCCCGGTCTCCCCCGAGGAGGACATTCCCGAGGACGACGACCCCGACCTCGACGAGTCGGCCCTCTCCGGCAAGGAACTGCTGGTGCGCGAGCTGGGGGCGTCGGTGGTCGAGGAGATCCCGCACGAGTAGCGGGCGGCCTGCGGGACCGGGCGGTCCAGGGCAGTCCCGGGGCCCGCACCGGGGCCCGGGCTGGAGGAACGTACAAGCCCGTGAGCCCCACCCCTTCGGAAGCCCGCACAAACCGCACCGGCCCGTTCCCATTAGGCTGACCCCGTGAAGGTCCTTGTCATCGGCGGCGGCGCCCGCGAACACGCCCTGTGCCGTTCCCTGTCCCTCGACCCCGACGTCACCGCGCTGCACTGCGCACCCGGCAATGCCGGTATCGCCGAGGTCGCCGAACTGCACCAGGTCGACGCCCTCGACGGCGCGGCCGTCACCGCGCTGGCCACACGGCTCGGCGCCGAACTGGTCGTGGTCGGTCCCGAGGCGCCCCTCGTCGCCGGGGTCGCCGACGCCGTGCGCGAGGCGGGCATCCCGGTCTTCGGCCCCTCCGCACCGGCCGCGCGGCTGGAGGGCTCCAAGGCCTTCGCCAAGGACGTCATGGCCGGCGCGGGCGTACCCACGGCACGCTCCTACGTCTGCACGACCCCGCCCGAGGTCGACGCGGCCCTCGACGCCTTCGGCGCCCCCTACGTCGTCAAGGACGACGGGCTGGCCGCCGGCAAGGGCGTCGTCGTCACCGACGACATCGAGGCGGCCCGGGCGCACGCGAACGCGTGCGACCGCGTCGTCATCGAGGAATACCTGGACGGTCCCGAGGTATCCCTCTTCGCCGTCACCGACGGCGAGAACGTACGCCCGCTCCAGCCCGCCCAGGACTTCAAGCGCGCGCTCGACGGCGACGAGGGCCCGAACACCGGCGGCATGGGCGCGTACTCACCACTGCCGTGGGCCGACCCCAAGCTGGTCGACGAGGTCGTGCAGAGTGTGCTCCAGCCGACCGTCGACGAGATGCGCCGCCGCGGCACCCCGTTCTCCGGGCTGCTCTACGCCGGTCTCGCGATCACCTCGCGCGGTGTCCGCGTGATCGAGTTCAACGCGCGTTTCGGCGACCCCGAGACCCAGGTCGTACTGGCCCGCCTGAAGACGCCGCTCGCCGGCCTGCTGATGGCCGCCGCCACCGGCAACCTCGCCGACCTCGAGCCACTGCGCTGGAGCGACGACGCGGCCGTCACCGTGGTCGTCGCCTCCCACAACTACCCCGCCACCCCGCGCACCGGCGACCCGATCACCGGCCTCGCCGAGGTGGCCGCCGAGGACGCCCCGCACGCCTACGTCCTGCACGCCGGCACCCGGGACGAGGGCGGCGCCGTCGTCAGCGCCGGCGGCCGCGTCCTGTCCGTCACGGCCACCGGCGCGGACCTCACCGAGGCCCGCGACCGCGCGTACCGGGCCGTCGCCCGCATCGGTCTCGACGGCTCCCAGCACCGTACGGACATCGCGGCGAAGGCGGCGGCGGACGCCGCGACGGAGGCCGTCGCCGAGGCGTGACGCCGACCCGGACGGGGGTCCGGGCAAGTAACCGGACAGCAACCCTCCGCACCGAACCCGACAGGCCCCGGATCCGCTCAGGAACCGGGGCCTGATCCTTGCTGTCCGTCATCCACCTTTCCCCAAAGCCATTCCATCGAGTGACCGATGCGCCATACGGCTGACGGGCGTGAGGGCCCCAACTAGGGTGCCGCGCAAGCGTTCCGGCACTTGGCCCACCGGCATTGCGATGTCAGTGGCGGGTGCCACAGTGGGGAAGTGAGCAAGAGCCGGAGAGCAGCAGGAACGTCCAGAGCAGCAAGGAGGGGGTGAGGTCCGGCCGTGACCGGTACCGGTGGTGTGGAGATGGGCGCGCAGGCCGCGCGCTCCCGGGCGCTGGCCGTGCTGCGCATCCGCAGCAGGGCGCTGGCCGTCGCCCTGCTGCCCGCTGCCGCCGCCGTGATCCTGCTCGTGGGCGGCTCCACCGGGCACCTCGCGGGCGGGGCCTGGGACGTCGTCCGCTGGACCGTTTCCGCGCTCGCTCTCCTGGTGCTGGCGGCCGCCGCCGGAGTCGCCCTGGTCGTCGTCCGTTCCCGGCCTGCCGTGACCCCCACGGTCACGATCGCCGAGGAGTCGGCGCCGGACCTCTACCGGATGGTGCGTGACCTGGCCGACCGGCTCGACGTCCCAGCCCCCTCCGCGATAGCGCTCACACCGGACTGCGACAGCTGGCTGGAGGACCGTACCCATCCGGCGCACGGCCCGCCGCCCGAGGAGCGGCACGACGACGTGGCCGGCGTGGGCGGACCCGCTCACCGCAGGACCGCCGCCGCACCCGTCCTCGTCATCGGCTCACCCTTCCTGTGGTGGATGCGCGTCGGTGAGCTGCGTGCCGTCCTGGCCCCGGTCGTCGCGGGGACCGGGCCTTCGGCGCACCCCGACATAGCCGCGGCCCGCCGCTTCATACGGGGCCTGGACGCCGCGGTGGCGGTGGCCGCCACGGGCGGACGCGGCCCGCTGTCCCGTGCGGGACGCGCGGGTCTCGGCTGGGTGTCCCGGCTCCTGCTGCGCGGCTGCCGCGTTCACGCGGCCGAGATGGAGCGCGGGGTCGCGGCGGCCGCCGCCGAGCGCGCACAGGCTGTGGACTACGGCCTGCGGATCGTCGCGCAGGAGCAGGTCGGGCTCGCCTACGCGGGCTGGGACCGCCTGCTGACCCGGGTCGCGCTGCCCGCCTGGCGGATGGGCCGCTGGCCCTCCCGGCTGGATGTGGGCGTCGTCGCCGCGCTCACGGAGCTGTCCCGCCGCGACCGCCTGGCCGAGGGCTTCGCCTCCCGACTGGGTGAGCGTCCGGCCTGCGACCTGCTGGAGGAGCCCGGGGCGATGGACGAGGCGGTCTCCCTCCTAGCCGCCCGCCTCTTCCACGGCGGGCCCGCCGAGACCGGCCCGGACTGGGCGCCGGTGGGATGGGACGAGTATCCCGAGGAGGTCGTCGACCGGACCTGGCGCACGGAGGCGGCCCGCCTCCACCGGGTTCTGGACGCCCTGGGCGTCCGCCGCGCCGCGGAAGGCGCCGCACCGGGCACCGACGGTCCTACCCTGACCCGCGTTCTGGACCACCTCACGACATCGCCCGCCCCGGCCGCCGACAGCCCTTGGGGCCAACGGGACACGAGAGCCGGAACCGGCACCGAATCCCGGTCCGGCACCGAATCCCGGTCCGGCACCGAATCCCGGTCCGGCACCGAATCCCGGTCC
>NZ_BAABCQ010000071.1:0-2402 GCF_039539045.1 Streptomyces marokkonensis | reverse complement strand
CGGCACCGGGGCCGGCGCCCCCACCGACGCCCCCGGCGCTCAGAGTGCCCCTGCCGCCCGAACCCCTCGCCCCCCTCACTCCGACCACGGCGACGAGGACTTCCCCGGTGGCGAGCACTCGGTCCCGGACCACCGCGCCGCAGCCGA
Organism: Streptomyces marokkonensis; assembly: GCF_039539045.1. Lineage (NCBI taxonomy): Bacteria > Bacillati > Actinomycetota > Actinomycetes > Kitasatosporales > Streptomycetaceae > Streptomyces > Streptomyces marokkonensis. The sequence goes on along the minus strand of NZ_BAABCQ010000071.1, from coordinate 2,255 downwards.
CGACGACGACCTCGCCGGCACCACCGTGCGCGGCGCCGCCCTGGCTGCCGGGCTCAGTGCCCAGCTGTCCCGCGAGGAGGCGCGGGCGCAGCCGGCCGGAGCACAGCCCTCCGCCTCCGGGGCGGCCGCCGGACCGGCCGGCCCCGACACCGCCCTCTGGGACGACGGTGCCCTCCCCCTCCTCCCGCTTCAGCCCCCGCGCACCGGCCGCGAGATCCTCACCGCCCACATCACGGCGATGGTGTGCTGCGCGGCGATGGACACCGCCGGTGCGGCCCCCGGCCTCGACTGGCTCGACGGACCGTCCCTCCTGGTCAACGGCGTCCGCGCCGCGGACCTGGGCCCCCGCGTGCGCAGCCTCGTGGAGACCGGTGACCCGGGGCCCCTGCGTGACTGGATCACCGAGCTCGGTATACGCCCGGAAAAGCCGGTGCGCCTGGTCTGACGGCTGACGGTTGATGGCTGACGGCTGATGGCTGACGGCGGCCCGGTGCACGGGCCCGCCATATCGGAATCGCTGATTCCACTTTCGGCCACTTCGCAACGAACAGTGACAGCACACGCGCGAAATGTGATGTGCTGGGACCGATCGCGCACATGGCAAGGGCGTTAGTCATACGCACGACCACGGGGGCACGAGGGAGGGGGCTGTCCCATGGGGCCCGAGCAGATTCGCCGCTGGGAGTCGGGAGCACTCGCGCACGCCGTGACGGACCCCTTCGGACAGGGGCCCGTCCCCTGGCTGCGCGGCGGCGAGACGTACTTCGGCGACACCGGCCAGGTCGTCCCCTGGTACGCGGACCAGGACGCCGTACCGGACCCGGACGCCAAACCCGGCCCGACGAATCCCCGACGGCGCATCGACGGGAGCGGTCCGCGCGCCGCCGACGACGTCCGCCGTCAGATCAAGGGCTTCACCGCCACCGGAGCCGCCGCACCCGGTGAGGCCATCGACTTCCACGTCACCGTCGACCCGCCCCAGGAATTCAGCGTCGACGTCTACCGGATCGGCCACTACGGCGGTGACGGCGCCGCCAAGATCACCACCAGTCCCCGGCTGTCCGGCATCGTCCAGCCCCCGCCGCTGACCGCCGACCGCACGGTCTCCTGCCACCACTGGTGGCTGTCCTGGCGGCTGCAGATCCCGTCGTACTGGAACATCGGCGCGTACGTCGCCGTCCTCACCACCTCCGACGGCTACCGCTCCCACGTGCCCTTCACGGTGCGCGACAGGCACCCCGCCGACCTGCTCCTCCTCCTGCCGGACATCACCTGGCAGGCGTACAACCTCTACCCGGAGGACGGCCGTACCGGCGCCAGCCTCTACCACGCCTGGGACGACGACGGCCGGCTGCTGGGGGAGGCGGACGCCGCGACGACCGTCTCCTTCGACCGCCCGTACGCGGGCGCCGGTCTTCCCCTCCACGTCGGCCACGCCTACGACTTCATCCGCTTCGCCGAGCGCTACGGCTACGACCTCGCCTACGCCGACGCCCGCGACCTGCACTCCGGCCGCGTCGACCCGACCCGTTACCGGGGCCTCGTGTTCCCGGGCCACGACGAGTACTGGTCCGCCCCCATGCGCCGCACCACGGAGCTGGCCCGCGAGCACGGCACGTCCCTGGTCTTCCTCTCCGCCAACACCATGTACTGGCAGGTGGAGCTGGCCCCTTCCCCGTCCGGCGCCCCCGACCGGCTGCTGACCTGCCGCAAACGCCGGGGCCCGGGCCGGCCGGTGCTGTGGCGGGAGATCGACCGCCCGGAGCAGCAACTGCTCGGCATCCAGTACGCCGGCCGCGTCCCAGAACCGCACCCGATGATCGTCCGCAACGCCGACCACTGGCTCTGGGATGCCAGCGGCGCCCACGAGGGCGATGAGATCGAGGACCTGGTCGCGGGCGAGGCCGACCGCTACTTCCCGCGCACCGCGCTTCCCGAGCACGACGAGCGGGTCCTGCTCGCGCACAGCCCGTACACCGACGTCGACGGCGCCCGGCGCCACCAGGAGACGTCGCTGTACCGGGCTCCGTCCGGAGCCTGGGTCTTCGCGTCCGGGACGTTCGCCTGGTCCCCGGCCCTGGACCGTCCGGGTCACGTCGACCCACGCGTCCAGCGGGCCACCGCCAATCTCCTGGACCGCATCTGTAAACGAGACTGACCACACCTGGACCCGCACCCGCCCCCGCACCCGCACCCGCACCCGCCCCCGCACCCGCCCCCGCACCCACACCTGGACCCACCGCCCCGCCCCCACC